>JAHIVC010000037.1 GCA_018816945.1 Bacteroidota bacterium
ACAACTCGTTTATTGCCGGAGGGATTTATATGCCCCCGGCACCTGTTTTGAAAAAGGTAAGACAGGAAATTTATTATCACGTGGATGAATTTAAAAGTATTTTGGAAAATAAAGAAAGCAAAAAATATTTTAAAGAAATAAGTGGTGAAAAATTGGTCAGGCCACCCAAAGAATTTTCACCTGATTTCCCTGATATCGAATTATTGAAATTTAAATCATACGGATTGTTACACGAGGTAACGAATGAGCAATGTTTGTCAGCCGATTTTGCAGAATTTGTGCTGAAATTGTTTAATTTATTAAGCCCGATGGTTAAATTCCTGAATAGAGGTTTGGAAATGTAAGTGAAATAAAAAAATTAGTATTTCAGCTTCTGGTTGAGATACTAATTTTTTTATTTTACCCCTCTGTCAGTCTTTCGACTGACATCCCAGCCTGCGGCATGGCAGGTCCCCTGATATTCAGGGGAGAGTAGTAGGAAACCTCGTGGCTTGCCACGAGGAATTGTTTGATTAAATATCGATTCTCGCGTATTTTGCGTTATTTTCGATGAATTCCCGTCTGGGTGGCACTTCATCTCCCATTAACATCGAAAATACGCGGTCGGCCTCTGTGCCGCTATTAATTGTTACCTGACGAAGGGTTCTGAACTCAGGATCCATGGTCGTGCTCCAAAGTTGTTCAGCATTCATCTCTCCCAAGCCTTTGTATCGCTGAATATGAATACCTGTATCCTTTCCATTCACGGAAAGTTTTTGAACGAATAGGTCCCTCTCGTCTTCGGTCCAGCAATAAGCTTGTTCTTTTCCTTTCTTAATTAGGTATAGAGGAGGTGTTGCAATATATACATAACCTCTTTCAATCAGGTCGTGCATATAACGAAAGAAAAAGGTAAGTAATAATGTTGCAATATGACTTCCATCTACATCAGCATCAGTCATGATTATTACCTTATGGTAACGAAGTTTTGAGAGATTTAATGCTTTACTGTCTTCCTCTGTTCCAATAGTGATACCAAGGGCAGTAAACATATTTTTTATTTCCTCATTTTCAAATATTCGATATGGCATTGCTTTTTCAACATTGAGGATTTTTCCTCTTAAAGGAAGAATAGCCTGAAAAGCCCGGTCACGACCTTGTTTGGCAGTACCACCGGCCGAATCACCCTCAACTAAATAAATTTCGCACTTTTCAGGGTCCTTTTCAGAACAATCAGAAAGTTTTCCCGGCAATCCAGATCCTGTCAAAACATTTTTACGCTGAACCAATTCACGTGCCTTACGAGCAGCATGACGGGCCGTGGCAGCCAAAATAACTTTGTTTACGATAATTCTGGCTTCTTTGGGATGTTCTTCAAGGTAATTGTTGAGTGATTCACTTACCATCTGATCAACGCTACCCATAACATCCGAGTTACCCAGTTTGGTTTTAGTTTGACCCTCAAACTGAGGTTCGGCAACTTTTACGGAAATAATTGCGGTCAATCCTTCGCGGAAGTCGTCGCCATTAATGTCGAATTTTAATTTTGCCAGCATTCCTGATTTATCGGCATAACTTTTTAGTGTTCGGGTCAAACCCCTTCTGAATCCTGATAAATGGGTTCCACCTTCGTGAGTGTTAATGTTGTTTACGTAGGAATGAAGGTTCTCTGAAAATGAGGTATTGTACTGCATCGCAATTTCAACCGGAACGCCATTTTTCTCACCTTCGATATTAATAGGATCAGGCATCAGTTTTTCACGGGTTTCATCTAAGTATGCAATAAAATCAGCTAATCCTTTTTCCGAATAAAAGTTCGTTTTTGGATGGAAATTATTAGCTTCTTCGATTCTTTCGTCGGTAATTGAAAGCCGGATTCCTTTATTTAAAAATGCCAATTCCCGCAATCTGGTGCTGAGGATGTCTAATTCGTAAACACTTTCAGTGAAAATTGTCAGGTCAGGTTTAAACCAGATGGTAGTTCCGTTTTTGTCAGTCTCACCAATAACTTTTACATCTTCTTGTGGTTTGCCGATTTTATATTCCTGAAAAAATATTTTATTTTCACGGTATATTGTAGCTTTTAGATTTGCAGAGAGCGCATTAACACAAGATACACCAACACCGTGTAAACCACCGGATACCTTATAGGATCCTTTATCGAATTTGCCACCGGCATGTAAAACCGTCATTACAACTTCCAATGCCGAACGGTTTTCTTTTTCATGTAAGCCGGTAGGAATTCCACGTCCGTTATCTGAAACGCTAATAGAATTGTCTTTATGTATTAAAACATCAATTTGATCACAGTATCCTGCTAATGCTTCGTCGATCGAATTGTCAATTACTTCGTATACTAAATGGTGTAATCCACGCTTACTGGTATCGCCAATATACATCGATGGTCGCTTCCGAACAGCCTCGAGTCCTTCAAGTACCTGAATGTTATCGGCATTGTAGTTTGAATTTGCACTTTCCCTTTTTTCTTCCTCAGTCATAATCAAGCAGTTAAGTTGTTTTTCGTAAAGAAACAAATATACAAATAATTTAGCTATAAAAGCCTATGAAATTCAGGCAAAATAGCTGAGTTTTAAACATTTTTGGGTGAATAATTTGGCGGTATTCTGCTCGCAACTTCGGTCTCTGAAAGTTAGCGATAAAAAGATCTTAAAATGAGTAGCTTAATCCACCAAGAATACTAAATTTTTGAACCGGATAATTGTACCATTTCATGTAAGAGGTGTTACCGATATTATTGAAATCTGCAAAAATTGATAGGTTCTTATTATAGCGGTACTCAATCCCTAAGTTAACATCAACCCAACTTTTTATCAAGGGATAACGCACCAAAGGGATTGGGTTATTGAATTGATATTCGTAGATCCTTGAATAGCTTTTACCATAACTAACAATTTCTCCTCTGATAAAAATGATATCAAGAAGGGTAAATCGTGCAGAGAGGGTAATATCATATTCCGGCTTATGCCAAGGCTTAAATTCTTTATCCATGGTATAATCATAAAAATTAACCTTGAATAAAATTTTAATGGATTCTTTGGATTGAAAACTGAAAGTAGCCCGGCCATGTAATAAGTTGACGTCATCACAAATGACTTCAAATGAGTTGAAATATTGAGTTGAACTATCGTTCAGAAAAAAGGGCATGTTCTTTATAGATGAGTTCGATAATGTAATATCAAAATCAAATCCTTGTATAATCCTTCCTTTTATCTGACCAAATACCTCAAATTTGTTGTTTTGGTAGGTTTGAGGGATTACAGAATTTATGAAAGGATTCATGTTGCGTAACAAATTAAAACTGTTTTTAGAGAACCCCCCTGTAATACCTACACTCGCGATAAGTGATTTTGGGATAATCTCCACACCGGCCTTAATTTCAGGGTAGAAATGAAAAGTTGATGTGCTGTCAATTTCGGCCATTGCATTTATTCCTGCATAAAACTGATATTGTTCGAGCTTAGTTTCCAGATATGGTTTAATATTGATTAAAAATTTAGTTTCAGAATTTAATGTGTCTGCATAATTGTAATAATCAGCATTAATAACCAATCCTAATTTTTGTTCTTCGGTCAGATTTGAGAATTTGAAGGTGTTGTCGAATCGACTGATGAAATTTACATTATGCTCCGATGTTTGATTGATATCCTTCAGGAAATAATAATTTAAACCAAAGGAATGATTCACTTTTCCGGTTTCTATGAAATTGCTGTTGTATAAAATATTAGCCCCGGCCATCTGGTAGCGTTGCTTTGTTAATTTATCGGGTAGAGGATCGGTTATGAATAAAATAGGGTTATAACCGTATTTATGATTTATTTGATGATCGTAAATAATCCGTCCGCTTAAGGTGTGATCTTTGAAAAACTTTTTCCCAAAAATTTCGGCTAAATTATCACTGTATGCACTATTGGCGTAATATTTAATCTTGCCCGCAGATGAATGGTGCTTGAGATGAACTCCAAAAGCATATTCATCCGATCGCAAATTCGATGCAAAAAATTCGAGATACGGAGTGTCAAAATTGCCATATCCTGCTTTAATAAAATTCTTGAAGAGAGGTTTGAGCCGTTCTCCCTTAATAGCCGCCGGTTTTATTGGATTCAGATCAAACCAGGTTAATAGCTGTATTGGTTTCAGGGTGTAATTTAAAATTGGCAGTTTCAATTCGTCATCCTTAAGTTTTGGATTTAAATTGATTTTAAAAGCAGTTGAAATTGTTGGTTCAAATGATCCAACGATGGTAATCTCTTCTGTATGTTTCGTAGTCTGTGCATTTAACTGCACAGAAGAGAAGATAATGAACGTAACGCAAATTAAAATGATTCCTATGTTTCTGATCAATTGTTTTGTGAACATATTTTATTTGTTTTCCTGTTCGTTAATTTTTTTCAATTTCTGCTTTGCGATATCAACCAGGTCCTGTCCGGCATAATTATCAATAATGCTCTGAAGTGTTTGTTTTGCCTGGAAAGTATTATTTAATGCCATATAAACATCAGAAAGTAAAATAAATCCTTTGGCAACCCAATTATCATAATATGCATATTTATTAGAAAGGTCGAGAATAACCTTTTCGGCTTCGTCGTAATTCTTTTGGAGGAAATTGATCTGTGCGATCATATAGCTCGATTCCGCACCCATTTCATTTGTAGTAAGTTGAGCGCTTATTTTGAATTCCTGCAACGCTTTCCCAAGTTGATCATAAGAATAATAAGATTGAGCAAGTAAGAAGTGAGCTTCGCTGATTTGATCGCTTGTTACGCGGTCACTTTTTAGTAAAGCATTAGCAGCATCAATGGTTAATGGGTAATTTTTTAATAAATAATTGCAGCGCATTTTACCTTCGTAGGCCTCTAGCAAGCTTTCTTTATCCTCTGCCAACTCTCCTAATAGATTATAATTTTTCAAAGCTTCGGCATAATTCTTTAAATTATAATTAATACGGGAAGCTTTTCTTAAAGCGATTGTAGTAAAACGCATCTGCGGCTTGGAAATCACAAAATTATATCCTCTCAGCGCATCAATGAAATTTTCTTTCAAGAACTCACATTCGGCTAAATAAAAATTAGAATTGATTAAGTATCTGCCGTTTGGATAATTATTTAAATAAGTTTTAAATGATTTAAGCGCCACCTCATAATTCCCTTCCATGTATTGATTTTCTGCAGCCGAATAAGAAAGAGAATCTTGTTCGGTTGGACGAATGGAAGAGATACCTAAACTGTTTGCAAACCTGAAATATTCATCCACATTATTCATGTCAACATAAATATTTCTTAAGCTGGCGAGTGCTTCTGTAGATTCGGCAGTTCCCTGATAATCGGAAATTACTTTTTTTAACGCGTTAATTGCCAGGTTATTTTTATTGTCGTTATAGTAGATTAATCCACTGCGCAATAAAGCTTTTTTGGCATAAGTGCTATTAGGTTTTTCAGCAACTAATTTGTTGAAATACTGTAAGGCGCCATTGTTATCATTCCTGATAAGGTAAGTAGTTCCAAGTTCATAAAGTGCATCATCATAATATGAACTGCTCCTATTTGTGCTGACCAAGTTGCTTAAAGCTGTAATTTTATCAACATACCTGCTCAATGCTCCATAAGCCAGGGCTTTTTGAAAAATGGCATAATCGTTAGCAGACAAATTTGACCGGGAAGATGCCTCATAACTGTTAATCGCTTCAGTGTATCGTTTGGTAATGAAATAACAATCACCAATTCGTAAATTTGCATCATTGATAAACTGCGCATCGACACCTTTTTGTGATCTCAGGAAATCACTGAAATAGCTAATAGCCGTATCATATTCTTTTTTATCAAAATAAATATATCCCAGGTTATATTTTGTAATTCCATAATACTCCGAATTACGGGCATCTTTATTTATCAGGAAATCATTGAAGTATTTATCGGCTCCCCAATAATTTTGTAATCTGTAAAAAGCATCACCAATCCAGTAATTAGATTCAGCGGTTATTTGCTTGTCGTAGCTATTTTCGATGGTTTTTTTGAACAACTCAATCGATTCGGCGTATTTTTTCTCATTAAATAATTGAATAGCGCTATAGAAATAAATTTTTTGATAAGATTGAACGAAATTCGGGTCCTTGGATTTTAGGCGATCAATTGACCCAAGGGCAGCCTTATAATTTTTGGTCGAGATATACAGTTGAACCAAATAATTGTTGGCTTCATCTTTTCTGGGTGAATTAGGATAGTTTGTCAAATATTGTTCAAGTGAATTTATTGCATTATTGTATGGGTCGTGCGAAAGTTCGATGCTCAATTTAGCGTAATTGAACAATGCTTCTTCTTTGATTATTTTATCGAAATCCATTTTGCAAGCGGCTAGAAATGCATTACTTGCAAATTGCTTTTCATTGGTTTCCAAATAACATAAACCAAGATTATAATATGCATTTTGAGCCAGAATGTCTTTCTGTAAGGTCGCTTCCTGGAAGTACCCTATGGCATCTTTAAATCGGTTTGATTTCAAATAACAATAAGCTAACTGATAACCTAAATCGCGATCCGGTTTCTCCCTCGAATAACGGCTATAATCTTCAAAATAAGTTATGGCCGTAGCAAAATCACCGGTGTGGTAATAAACTCCACCCAGTAATTTAGCCATGTCGGCATGTAGACTATTATTGGCTGTTTTATAAAGGTTTGGGCCATCCTGTAATATCTTCTCAAATTCTTTTTGATAATAATAAATTTGAAGCAGGTAATATGGAACAATATTGCGGTAAGTTTTATCCTCTTTCAAACTCTCAAAAACCGGCAACGCCTTATCATAATCTTTCTCAAGGTAAGCCAAATGGGCCACGTAGTATTTTGCCGGGGGAGAATACATTGAATTGGCGGTAATTACCTGATTAAAAGATAATCTGGCATTTTTTGTATCATCGAGTTTTAAATAACAATAACCTAATTTAAAATAATACTCGTCAAGTTCACTCTTTGATAAATCATTCCGGTCAACTTTTTGAAAGGATTCGAGGGCAGTTTTATAGGCTTTTTCGTTGAATTGATATTTCCCAAGTTGAAAATAGATTCGTTTGATTTTTGAGCTGCTTGGGTATTTAGTGATGAAGTTTTTAAGTTTGAATTCCGTGTTTTTATGTTGAAGTTCGAGCGCACAGATTGCATCATAATAGGTTGATTCGATGATGATTGACTGATCTTGATCGGTGGATTCGTTCATGATTTTTTCAAATATTGCCTGAGCTGAACCATACTTTTCCTTCTGAAACAAATCAAGAGCCACTTTGAATGCAGCTTCAGGATCCTGATTCAGACCTGATTGTTGAGCAAAAAGCAGACTATTTGCAGCCAGAAAAATGAAAATTAACGAGAATTTCCAAACTTTATACATGTTCAAATTTTTTATATCAAATAAAGGTAAATATTAAGATTAAAAATGCTTTTACTGCAAAACTAATTTATTAACACCGAAGTATTAACAATTAACGGTAAAAATGTTGGAATATTTTAGGATTTACTAATAAATACACATTTGTTTTTGAGCATTATAGTAGTTTCCGTAGTAAAAAAGAATAAGGCTTTCTTTAAACATGAAATCATCATGATCAAAAATAGCCTTATTAAAAATTTCCAGTCGTATAAGCGGGATCCTGTATCCGCCAAGGCGGACTTCTATCATTTATCTAGCCCTGTCATCGCTGGCAAGGTCTATCAGCCTACCCGCTCCGGTTTATGCAAGCATAATTTAGTGAGCAACTTCTATCCCGACTGTGTCGGGACCGGAGTATATTTGGCTTTTCAACCCATAAGGTTTACCCGAACGATAAGTTGCCTTACCGAACCGTGAGCTCTTACCTCACGTTTTCACCCTTATCCCGACTCGTAAAACGAGATCGGGACGGTTATTTTCTGTGGCACTTGCTGTTTCCGATATGATCGGAACCTTCCTGTTAGGAAGTATGGTGCTCGGTGTTGTCCCGACTTTCCTCTCTCCCGATCCCGAATAATCGGGTCGGGACAGCGATAGAACCGACTGAAAATCATTGCAAAATTAACATAATTTGAACAAATAGCTGATTCTAAATTTGTTTTACTACTTTTGTTAAAAAGAAACCTGTAATGAATCTATTGATGGTACTCCTCGGCTTGATGGGTGGACCCGAATTAATAATTGTTGGTTTGGCAATAGCCGTATTGTTTGGTGGCAAACGAATCCCTGAGTTGATGAAGAGTATGGGATCCGGAGTTAAAGAACTCAAAAAAGTCACTGACAAAAATGAGATCACAAAGGATATTAAGGATATATCATCGGAATTTAACAATCTGAAAACCGGGATCAAGGATATGACATCTCCCACCAGTTTTTTAAAGCGTGATAAGAAATAAGCAGTGTCAACTATAATTTACTGAAGAATTACTGATTTCAAAAAAATCAAATAATTGAAAGACTTAAGCGTAGGGAAAGAAGGGCCATTGATTTTTAAATTCGCGATGCCCATGTTGCTGGGGAATGTTTTCCAGCAATTATACAATGTGGTAGATAGCGCTATAGTTGGGAATTATATCGGAAAAGAAGCACTGGCTGCAGTTGGGGCATCTTTTCCTATCATCTTTACTCTGATTTCCCTAATTATCGGAATAGCTACCGGCTCAACTATCGTGATTGCTCAATATTACGGGGCCAAGGATATGCCAAAAATTTTAAGGGCCATCGATACCTTGTATATATTTCTGTTTTTTGCCTCGATTATCGTGAGTGTGCTTGGGATCATTTTCGCCCCGCAAATATTTCGACTCATCAAGCTCCCTGAAGAAGTATTGCCCGATGCAGTAACCTATTTAAGAATTTATCTGGCAGGTTTGGTACTGTTCTTCGGATTTAACGGAACCAGTGCAATTTTAAGGGGATTGGGTGATTCAAAAACACCACTTTATTTTTTAATAGTTGCCACCCTTGCCAACGTGATTTTTGACTTTGTGTTTGTTTTGTGGTTCAAGTGGGGAATTGCCGGAGTGGCTTTTGCAACATTATTATCCCAGGCAGGAGCATTCATAACTGCGATTATTTATTTAAATCGTACGCACGAAGTGATCAACCTTTCGTGGCGAAGACTTGTATTTGATAAGGTGATTTTTAAACAGAGTACACGAATAGGTTTTCCGATAGGTTTTCAGCAGGTCTTTGTTGCACTCGGTATGATGGTGATGTACTGGCTGGTAAATCCTTTTGGTACTGACACAGCCGCAGCCTATTCGGTAGTATTTCGTATTGACGCTTTTGCATCGATGCCAGCCATGATGTTTGCTGCCGCTTTATCAACCTTTGTGGGGCAAAACCTTGGGGCAAATAAGCCTGAACGGGTTAAAAAAGGATTGATGGCAACTTTTTATACCACATCGGCAATTGCACTGATTGTTGGAGTCATTGCATTTAGTTTCAGCAGGCCACTGATGCATTTATTTACTTCCGATGAAAATGTGATTGTTATTGGAGTTCAATACCTGCATATCGTTAGTTTTTTCTACATCACTTTTACCGCAATGTTTACCATTGGTGCGGTAATGCGGGGGGCAGGCGATACGCTTATTCCTATGTTTATTACCTTTTTCGCACTATGGATTGTTCGGATTCCCGTATGTTATTATCTTTCATTAAAAATGGGTCCCGTTGGTATTTGGTGGGGAATCCCTATTGCCTGGATAATAGGCTTGATTTTATCGTATCTCTATTATTTAACAGGCAGGTGGAAGACGAAAAATATTCTTCTCAGAAAAGACTGATTTTGCTTACTCAATCAAAATATTCATATTGATGAACTTCTTTAAAATGAAGATTCATTCCTTGGCCTTTTGCATTCACATAGGTCATTGTTTCTGCTAAGCGCTGATTTTGATCGAAGATGCGTTCAACCCGATGATTGATCTCCCCATTTCGATTAAATTGCTCTTGCAGTATGATATTGTTTTTTTCATCATATTCAAGCTTGGTGGTATTTCTTTGATAAGCATCTTCTTCAATAAATTCCTCAATATAACGACCTCGATATTTTTGGTACTCAATTTTTTTAACTAATTGTTTTTTTGCATTATAGTATAATTCCTTTTCAACATTCCCTTCTTCATCATAACGATATTCTTTTTTCGTTTCACTTTTTTCTTCCGCTGTCCAGTGAACTTCTGATTCTAATTTATTATCGTTCAACGTAAATGATTTTTTTTCTGCTATTTCTTCATCTTCATCATACCTAATGTATTCAACCAATTGTTTGCCTTCAAATTTAAATGCTTCTTTATATTCCATTTCATCATCATCATTTCTGCAGAGTTTTTCAATCAGATGACCATCCTGATTATAGGTGAAAACTGTCGTATCTATCGATCCATCGAGATAATGTTTTTCTTCTTTAATTTTTTTCCCCTTGGCATCCCATTCAAAAAATGTTTTT
The DNA here is from genome assembly GCA_018816945.1 of Bacteroidota bacterium. Taxonomy (NCBI): domain Bacteria; kingdom Pseudomonadati; phylum Bacteroidota; species Bacteroidota bacterium. The sequence continues at coordinate 10,433 of JAHIVC010000037.1, forward strand.
TCGAGCAACTCTTCTTCACCGTCAAGGCACGATTCTTCAATTAATCTGTTTTGATCATCATATTTGCTTTCTATTGTTTGGTCCACAACTCCGGGAGGATTGTAGCTGATATCTTTGGTCGGGTTTCCTTGTGCATCATAAAATATTTCCTTGGTTAGCAGATTTTGTTTAGGTTCTGTTTGACCACTGTTCATGTCAAGATTATAGATTCGCTCAATAGAAATTTGTTTGTTCATATTCAATTTTTTTATTCATATTAGATTGGCTAAATTTACGGTTTTAATTCATTCCTGTAAAATATCTCATTATGAAAAAAACCACTTTTCTTCTTTTTATAATATTTTGGACCCTTGTTTCAGCAGCCGCTGTTCAGGCTCAGATATTCAATTTAAAATCGCCCGATAATTCAATCGAAGTAACTGTCATTATTGAAAATGATATTCGTTATTCGATTAAAGTTGATGGTAAGAATGTACTAGATTATTCACGCATATCGCTCGCGGTTGATGAAAAAGTGTTAGGAAAATTGCCTGTTGTTGTTCAGGTGATCAGGGATGAACACAATGAAATTTTGAAGCCTGTAGTCGCAGTAAAAAGTTCTGAGATTATTGATAATTACAGGTCATTAGAATTTGTTTTTAAAGAAAAATTCCGGATAGAATTCCGTGCTTATAATGAAGGGATTGCTTATCGTTTCAAAACAAATTTCAAGGATGACATTAAGATTAAATCGGAAGAGGCTGCGTTTAGATTTTCCAACGATTTTATGACTTATTTCCCTGAAGAAACCAGCTTTCATTCACATAACGAAAGATATTATAAAAACTATAAAATTTCTGAATTAACTGAGGAAAAATTTTGCAGTTTGCCAATGTTGGCCGAAGCTGAAAATGGAGTCAAATTGGTAATTACCGAAACCGATCTGACTGATTATCCCGGTATGTGGCTCAAACCTTCCAATGGAGAGTTTGAACTGAGCGGGACTTTTCCGGCCTATCCCAAAAAAGTAGTTCAGGAAAATGACAGAAGTGTGAAAGTTGTTGAAAGGGAAGATTATCTTGCTATCACAAAAGGTAAAAGAACTTTCCCCTGGAGGATCGTTGCAATCGCGAAATCGGATGCCGACTTAATTACCAACCAACTCACTTATATTTTAGCAACACCATCGCAAATTAATGATCCAAGTTGGATCAGGCCCGGGAAAGTTGCCTGGGATTGGTGGAATTTCAACAATGTTTATGGGGTGGATTTTAATGCCGGGGTGAACACTCAAACCTATAAATATTATATCGATTTTGCTGCAGAATATGGAATCGAATACATCATCATGGATGAAGGTTGGTATGTATTGGGCGACTTGTCAAAAATAGTTCCTGAAATTAATATGGATGAAATAACCGCTTATGCCAAGTCGAAAGGCGTTGGGGTAATTTTATGGGTAGTTTGGAAAACCCTCGACGATCAATTAGAAGAATCATTGGCCCAATTTGACAGATGGGGCATCAAAGGAATAAAGGTTGATTTTATGCAGCGTGATGATCAGTGGATGGTAAATTATTATGAAAAAATTGCCCGTGCAGCTGCTGAGCATCGTCTGCTGGTTGATTTTCATGGAAGCTATAAACCGGCAGGTTTAAGACGAGCCTTTCCGAATGTGATAACCCGTGAAGGAGTGAGAGGTTTGGAACATAATAAATGGGCCGATACCCAAACACCCACCCATAATGTTACGATTCCGTTTATTCGCATGCTGGCCGGGCCAATGGATTATACACCGGGGGCTATGGTGAATGCCCAGCCTAAAAATTTCCATATTTCGTGGAACAGACCGATGAGTTTGGGAACCCGTTGCCATCAAATAGCCATGTACGTGGTGTTTGAAAGCCCGCTTCAAATGCTTGCCGATAATCCTTCAAATTATATTAAAGAAAATGAATGCACCCGTTTTATTTCAAAAATCCCCACCGTTTGGGATGAGACAAAAGTGCTTAAAGCAAAAATAGGGGAGGTCGTTGCCATTGCACGAAGAAATGGGAATAACTGGTACATTGGAGCAATGTCGAATTTGGATCCAAGAAGTATTCAGGTTGATTTTTCCTTTTTACCCGAAGGTAAATATAAGATTCAAATTTTTCAGGACGGCAAAAATGCGCATCGATATGCTAGCGATTATAAAACGTTAAATGGATTTGTAAGTAAGGATGATTTGTTTACGGTTGAGCTTGCTCCCGGTGGAGGATGGGCCGCGATTTTGACTCCGGAAAATAAATAAATTTCTTAACTTACATATGCTTATTTTTACCGAATAATTTAATTTGAAAAATAAAGCCATGGGATTGAAAGTAGGAGATCGGGTTAAATTTTTAAATGAATCAGGTGGTGGAGTCGTAAGCAAGATTTTAAACCCGAAAATGGTGAATGTTGCAGTGGAGGATGGTTTCGATATTCCTACCATGATTACCGAACTGGTGGTTGTTGAACAAGGAGGTCATGCCGAAAATATGTTCAGGGAAGATTTTAAAGTTGACCTTTCCACAAATAATTATGCCGAAGAAAACCAAGAGGCAGAAACCCATTTGCTTAAATTAAATCAGGTTACCGATGAAGCTGAAGGCGTATACCTGGCTCTGGTTCCACAAGATCAAAGATGGATGATCACAGGCGTTTTGGATGTTTATATTGTGAATCATACCCCATTTGATATTTTATATAATTTAATGTTGAAAGATTCAAAAGGTGCTTATACCGGTTACGATTATAATTCAATCGAATCTGAATCTGCATTACTCATCAATAGTCTTGAAAGGGATGAAATGGAAGCGTGGAAGGAAGGGGTCATTCAGATTCTTTACCACAATATGAAATCGGGTAGTGCTATGATGCCAGCCAATGCGGTTTTCAGAATTAAGAGCAATAAACTGAATAACGAAAATAGTTATCATTATTCAGCTTTAGTAAAACAGAAGGCTTTGGTTTTTTCTTTAAACGAAATGCTTAATCAGGAAAAGTTCGGTGCAGAACAGTTTAAAGGGGAGGATAAAGAACCACAAATTGTTAGGGCAGCAGAAAAAAAAGAAGTACCATTGATTGACAGGCATCAGATTTTACCGAGAATTGCTGAGGTAGATCTACATATTGCCGAATTGATCGATAACATTTCGGGAATGGAAAGTCGGGATATGTTCGCTTTGCAAAAAAAATATTTTAGAGATTGCCTCGAAAGTGCCATCCTTCATAATTACAAAAAAGTCACTTTTATTCATGGAGTGGGAAATGGCATCCTGAAAAATGCGATCATAACAATGTTGAAGGAATACGAAAGTGTAGAAGTGCATGGTGCTTCGATTTCCAAATTTGGACTTGGAGCCATCGATGTGATAATTAAACCCTGGGAGTAATTATTAAGGTTGTTTGGTAAGCAGGCTGGTAATGATAATAATCAAGCCGGTTATTACATTCACGTAGATTACCAATTTTCTGAATTGTTCCTGATGGATTTTTTGTGCTATTTTATTTCCCCAACCCGATCCTAGTATCAATAAAGGTAAAGCAAGGGCCGTAAACTTAATCGTTTCGGGAGTCAGAAATCCCCTGACATAGAAAGCCACTGTGGCAAATAATGAAGTGAAAACCGTGAACCAGGAAAAAATGCCGCGAAATATTTCTTTGTTATACCCTTTACGACTCATGGCAATTACCAGTGGTGGCCCACCAATCGATACGCTACTTGTTAGAATTCCACTTAAAAAACCTGCAAAAACAACGGGTAGTTTAATTCGTTTTTTGGCTAGTCCAACCCCTTTCAATAATTTCAATGAAAAAATGATCACGATCAGGCCGGTAACTATTTTCAAGGTATCTTCATGCATATATTCCAAAGCATAGATTCCTAAAGGGATTCCTCCAAGACTTGCAACAAACATCGGGACGATATAATACCACTTCGCTTTTTCCTTGAGCCCGAATAAAATATAAGCGCTGGTAACCACATTAAACATTGCGAAGGCCGGTACCAGCATGCTCATCGGAAAGATAAGAGAGAGCAAAGGAACCGCGATAAGCGCAAACCCGAATCCTGTGATCCCTTTGAGCATTGATGCCGCGAAAATGATAATGATGGTCAGGACAATTGTAATGAAGGCTAAATCAAACATGGTTTAAAATTGCAAATATGCTATCGTCTAAGTTTTATATTCTTTGCAAAATTACTACGAAAACCAATGGAATGGATCATTTATTCCTTAAATTTTGTAATGAAAAGCATACAAAAATGATCATAATTCTATTTTATCGATCAATGAATTTGATAGTTGGATAAATGTATTATAGTTGCCTATGAAAATTTTAGGACTCTTTATGCATTTCGGGTTGTTTGCCGACTTTGAAGTCAAAGATGTCGTTGCGGGAATAGTGACCTATTACATCAAAGTCCATTTTATACTTACTGATTTCACCTAAATCCAACTCGGCGGTTAAAACACCTTCTTTTCCAAAAAGCGGCCCGGTGATTACTTCCCCGCTTGGCGCAACGATGATGCTTCCTCCGGCTGAAAGCATTTCCGGCTCTTCTTCAACTAATGTTTGATATTTTTTTGGATAATCGGCCTTAGTAAAAAATTGATTGCAGCCCAGAACAAAACATCTGCCTTCCAAGGCAATGTGCTTCATGGTGTCGGTCCATGATGGGCGTGCATCGGCAGTTGGGGCCAAATAAATTTCAATGCCTTTTTGGTACATGCTCATCCGTGCTTCGGGCATATAATTTTCCCAACAAATTAAGCCACCTAATTTACCAATTTTGGCATCAAATGTAACCAGTGAACTGCCATCCCCTTCGCCCCAAACCAGGCGCTCAACACCGGTTGGCTTTATTTTTTGATGACGACCTAAAAATCCATTTTTTGGGGAGAAATAAAACATGGAACAATAGAGGCTTCCATTATTGGCTTCCCTTTCTGTTGCCCCTATTACAAGGTATACCTTGTATTTTTTGCTGATATTTTCTAATCGGATAAATTGTGGGCTACCAATCTCGAGGCTGTTTTCAAGATAAGTTTTATACAATTCACGACCTTCATTGGTTCTTTTCCCGACATTGGCTCCAAAGCTAAAACCACGCGGATAACCTGGAATAAAGGATTCGGGAAAGAGTATAAGTTGACTTCCGTTTACTGAATTTTCTTCAACAAGCTTTTCAACTTTATCGATGGTTTTATCGATGTCGAAAAATACAGGTGTTGCCTGAATTACGGCGGCTTTTATTTTCATTTTTTATATTTTAGAATCAAGATTCAAGACACAAGATACAAGACGCAAGATAAATTGATAACTCATAACTCTTAACTCCTCTTCTATATTTTACTTATTGCAGTATACAATTGATCCATCGCCCTAACCACTATTGACTTTGGACATCCTACGTTCATTCTTTGAAACCCTTCACCTCCTGCACCGAACATCGATCCTTTATTAAATCCCAGTTTTGCTTTTTCGATCAGGAACTTGTTTAATGCTGTTTCATCCATGCCCAGCTCCTTGAAATCCAGCCACAATAAATAAGTTGCTTCAGGTTTGATCAGTTTAATTTGAGGTAGATTTTCAAAAAGAAAATCATTCACATATTTTATGTTTTCAGCTATGTATTTATTTAATTCATCAACCCATTCTGCACCATGTGTGTATGCAGCTTCAAGTGCAACTCCACCAAAAATATTTCCCATCCCCAAATGTAAAATGTCAATCTGTTTTTGAAGGGACCCAAGAAGATTTTTGTTTTTTGAGACCACAATTGAAGTGCCCAAACCGGCAATATTAAATGTTTTACTTGGCGCTAAATAAGTGATTGTTTTCTGGGCAATTTTTTCCGATATGGAGGCGATTGGAATATGCTTGTAATCCGGTAAAATTAAATCAGAATGAATTTCATCCGAGAGTATGATCACATCATGTTTGACGCATAAATTACCAATTCTGGTTAATTCATCAAGTGTCCAAACCCGACCTACCGGATTATGAGGATTGCACAGAATAAATAAAGTGGAATCTTTCAATTTATTTTCCAAGTCGACAAAATCAATTTCATAATTCCCCGCATTGTTCAATTGTAATTCGTTAAACAAAAGTTCACGGCCATGATCTGTCACTGCAGGGAAAAAAGGGTGGTAAACGGGTGGTTGAATCAATATTTTGTCCGCAGGATTACTGAATGCAATGACACTCAGGTTAATTGCAGGAACTATTCCCGGCGTGAATCTGATCCATTCTTTTTCAATCTTCCAGCCATGCTTTTTATCCATCCAATCAATGATGGATTGGTTAAAAGAATCGGGTCGGATGCTATAGCCAAGTACCTGATGATCCAGCCTTTTTTTGAGGGCATCAACAATAAATGGTGGAGTGGCAAAATCCATATCGGCAACCCACATGGGCAGGATATCTGTTGCTCCAAAAACCTGTTGTGTAATATCGTGTTTTATAGAATTGGTATTCTTTCTGTCGATTATTTGATCGAAATTGTGGGCCATGCTTTTTTTGGTGTAAAAGTATAAAAACTTTAATAAAAAAAATCCGGCCTTTTGGGATGGGATGGCTTCCCTTTTTCGAGGGACGCCATCCCAAAGAAAAAAACTTTAGGTATGCATTCTCTTCAGTCTCTGGGATGTCGTCCTTTTCGAGGAAGTCATTCCACCTTGATAATCCAGGGGTGACACCCTGCAGGGTGTCACCCTGTCTTGTCCTAAAATAGGTTTACACAAAAAGTAAACTTATGACAGGATTTATAATGTATGAAGAAAGTTTTAAATTAAGAGTTGTACGA
>JAHIVC010000038.1 GCA_018816945.1 Bacteroidota bacterium
AGTCAATTGCACCTTAATCTATAAATTGGAACAAGCTGATCATAGCTGATATTCACAAGACTTTCTTTGTTTCCCTGCCCGACCGCAGGCGGGGTTTCTTTGGTCACAAAGAAATGAAAGGAAAACTGTGATCTAAATTTACAAGCATGGTTTAATAATTAGAATATGACATTTAAACAAATTATCACAAACGCCAATTTGTTACCAGAATTATGAAGTATGACATGGTCGCAGGCGGGCTTATGGCGAAAGAATTGAATACTATTCCAATTGATACCCCGTTGCTCTGCGGCGGGGAGTTTCATTATAAGTTAATTTCAGCTTTTTAGCCTTATAATAAATTACGGCTTTGTATTTACTTAATAAATCGCCCCCGATAACTCCATGTATTTTGGGAAGTCCAAGCAATGTGTATGAATCATTGATGTTAGTAAGATCAAGGATTACAGCGATGTAATTTTTGATATTTAAGTCGCCAATCTTTAGTGATTTTAGATTGAAGGCCGAACTTTTCATGGTATTGGTTCCAAGTCCGGTTGATAATTTCTCATTCGTTTCAAAATTATCGTATTCTTCAGGCAAATAATTTTTTATCAGGGTTTCATCAAAAACTGTTCGTGATGCACCGGTATCGATGATAAGATTAGCCTTTTTCCCGTTAATTTTTGCCCTGATCATCAGATGAAATCCATCATCTTCAATTGGTAATATTTCAATTGGTACGTTTGTTTGCATTTGAAAAAGTTCAGTTTCTAGAAGTTTGGATGTAGTGCATATTTTAGATAAAAATCATCAATGCAATTAACTGCCTCCTCAGCAGAATCAACAAGCTGGAAAATATCCATATCTTGTTCCCTGATATTCCCTTCACTAATAAGTTTATCTTTTATCCAATCAATTAATCCGCCCCAATAATCTTTTGAGATGAGAATGATCGGAAAATTCACTAATTTTTGGGTTTGAATAAGGGTGATGGCCTCAAACATCTCATCCAATGTTCCAAACCCGCCCGGTAATATAATATAACCTTGCGAATATTTCATAAAAATTACTTTTCGAACGAAAAAATGATCGAATTCAAGGAGCTTGTCATGATCGATGTAAAGGTTTGGGGTTTGCTCAAAAGGCAAACGGATATTGAGTCCGACCGATTTACCACCTGCAGTGTGTGCCCCTTTATTAGCGGCTTCCATAATACCATGGCCTCCACCGGTAATTACACCGAATCCTCTTTTTATCAATAATTCGGCAACTTCAACAGCTATCAGATAGTAAGGATGATCATCTTTTGTACGGGCCGAACCAAACACCGATACGCAAGGACCGATGCGGGCCATCTTTTCAAAACCACCCACAAATTCGGACATGACTTTAAAGATTTGCCAGGAATCGTAGGTTTTTATTTCGTTCCAGCTTTTTGATTTTAGGGCTTTACGGATTTTATCTTCTTCTTTTTTATTCATCTGTTTTTGCTATTGGAAGTGTAAAAGTAAAGATACTTCCTTTTCCTTCCTCGCTTTCAACAAAAATTTCTCCTCCGTTAAGCTTGATGAATTCATTGCATAAAATTAATCCGAGACCCGTGCCTGTTTCATTGGCTGTACCCTTGATTTTAAAATCAGAATCGATTTTGAATAGTTTCTTTTGATTTTCACTGTTTATTCCTATTCCATTATCGCTCACACTAATAAAAAGATAATCATCCTTTCTTTCTGCAGAAACCTTGATCTTACCATTTGGCATGGTGAATTTTATGGCATTATTGATCAAATTTCGTATGATCGTTATCAGCATATCTTTATCTGCATACGCATAAAGCCCTTCTTCTATAGCATATTGGATATTCATGTTTTTTGGCTCGGCCATTTCATCGAAATATGTAGCCTTGGAATTAACTATTTCAGATAGGTTTAAGTTTTGATGATTCACAGTTAAGCTTCCTGATTGAGAACGTGCCCATGTAAGTATGTTTTCGAGCAATTCGTAACTGAACTCAGCTGTATTGTAAATTGATTTAATGATTTTATCATATTTTTCTGCATCTTCTTTAATACCGGGTTCGCTGATCAAAAGATCGGCATATCCAATTAAAACATTAAAGGGATTCCGAAGGTCATGGGCAATAATAGAAAAGAATTTATCCTTTGTTGCATTTAGCGCTTCAAGCTCTTTTTCATTTTCTTCTAATTTAGTGATGGAGATCTTTAATTCTTCAGATTGCTGCTCAATGATTTCATTTTGATTTTTAAGATATTTATTTGTTTTTGATTTATTACGATAATTATTAATGGTAGCAATTATAATAATGATCAGAAATAGGATGATCAGTACAGAAAACCAGGTAACAAATTTTAGTTTTAAAGCTTCTTTTTCAAATTCACTCTGTTTTTTATGTTGGTCAAATTGAAATTCACTTTGAATTCTTACAAATTCTTTTTCTTTCTCAAAATTGTTCAAGCTTTTGCTCAATGCATCCGTCTGCATTGAATCTTTAACCGCATATGATTTTTTTAAGTTAGCATGTGCATTTTTAAAATCGCCTAATTCAACGTATGCATTTGAAATATACTCATAGTATTTATCTAAATACTCTTTAACATGCAGTGAATCAGAAAGTTTAATGGCTTCATTAATATGAGTAATGGCCCCAGGATACAGTTCTCTTACCATCAAGTACCTTCCTATTAAAAAATAGGTATATGCCATGGTTCTCTTTCGATTAGCACGGTCAGCAACATCTAAGGCCTCACGTATATATTTTATTGCCGAGTCGGGATTGTTCATTTCTAAATAATATTCTCCGGCACATGATAAAATTTCAATTTTAATATCAGCGTCTTTAACAAAATCAATCCTGTTTAACGCCTCGGACAAGTTTTTAAATGTTTTGTCAAATTCCTTTGCAGGAAGATATGACCAGGCAATATTACTGTAGGTTTGAGCGATGTACTCCTGAATACCTGAAAGCAGGTCGATTTCGAGGGTCCTGTTCAAATATTCAACGGCCTTATCATAGTTCTTTAAATCCCGATAGATCAGGCCAATATTGTTTGAATTATTTGCAATACCGGCAGAGTCATTTATCTGACTGCTTATCTCCAAGGCCTTTATGTAATAGTCAATTGCGGTCTGTTTATCGAATCCCAGCGAGTGAAGGATCCCTAAGTTATTATATACACCACTGATATTAATGGAATCTTTTTCCTGCGAATATATTTCGAGAGCTGATAAATAATTTTTTAGGGAATTCTCAAAGTCTTCGGATTGATAATATACAACTGCTTTATTAAAATAACCATGTGCAACTCCTTTTGTAAATTTAGTTTTCCGTGCAAGTTCAAGATATTTATCAGAATAATAAAGAGAAGAATCTTTGCTTATTTCTCTATACAGAAGAGAAATTCGTTGATATTGATGAATCAGGGTTGAATCATTCGACGTTTTAAAAACTTCAATTTTGAGGCTATCGATCTGATTTTGTGTTTCATTGGCTACTGCCGCGTACCAATTGATATTAAGCAAGATGATTGCCAGAATGAGATATTTATTTCTTAAAATTTTCATAGTTCATTTGTGCAGTGCAAGTATATTAAATAATATGATTATTTATATAGGTATTTTGCCTAAAAAAATCAGCATTTAGAAAGATAATAAGAACCTACATGATTATTTGGAGGGAATATTAAATATAAATGAAGTTCCTTTGTTAAGTTCACTTTTGGCCCATATCTTTCCTCGGTGATATTTTATAAATTCGTGGCAAATGCTGAGCCCCAAACCGGTTCCTTTTTCACCGTTAGTGCCATTTTGAACGAATTCACCCGAATTCTCGAAAATTGCAGATGCTACTTCTGGATCCATACCTATACCTGTATCTTTAATCCAATAAGTTAAATCGGAATCTTTCAAATCAAACCCAATAAAAATCTTACCACCATTTTTCGTAAATTTAATTGCGTTTACCAACAAATTATGTATGATCCGTTTTAGCATATCAGGATCGCCCATTATCTTTGCCTCTTGATTTCTATCATAATCGTACACGATTTCAATATTTTTGAGATTGGCATTGTTTTGCAAAAGCAAAATTGATTGATTTGAAATTTCGGTAATGCTCGTATTTACAGGATTGAACTGAATTTTATCAGTCTGTGTTTTTGACCAGGTAACCAAACTGTCAACCATATCAAGTAATTGATCGGAGGCTTTGTTGATCCTGTTATAATATGTTTTCCTTTTTTCAGGATCAAGATCTGAATCAATTAAAATAGAAATATAACCCTGGATCACGTTAAAAGGATTTCTAAGATCATGACCGATAATTGAGAGCAGTTTGGATTTAGTTTTATTCGCAACTTCCAAGTTTTTAGTTATTAAACTTAATTTATTGACCATTTCCTTTAAATCATCACTATGCGTTTGGATCAAAATATTTTTTTCGGTTAAAAACTTATTCCTTTTCTTACGGCTTTTTGAAAGTTTATACAATAACCAGGAGGTTATTATTAGTGCAATGATGCTGATGATTAATAACAAACCAAAGAGTTTGGTGTTTTTTATATCAGAAATTCTTTTAAGTTCTGCTTTCTCAAATTCAAGTTGTTTAATTCTTTCTGTTTTTTCTTTCTCATACTGACTTTCAGTACTTACTAGATTGGCCAATATTGATACGCTATTCGTGCTATCCTGATAATTCTTAACTTTCTTGGTATAGATCAATGCATTTTTTAGGTCGCCAGCTTTTTCATAAACTTCGGCAAGAGATATTCTTATATATTGCGCACTTTCAATTGAATTAATAATTAATGCTTTCTTATAGGTTTCCTGGAGCAGAGCGATAGATTTGTTATATTGCTTTTGTTTAGCATACAAGTCGGCCTGTTCCATATCGATATTCATCAAATCTTCAGGATTATTTAGTTGCTCGGCATAAACATAGGATTGATCTATATACTCCTGTGCCGATCTGAAATTATCCTTTTCACGTTCTAATGCAGCCATACTTAATGAATTAAACATTTTCGAATAAGTGTCATCAAGAATCTGTGCCAAATTAAATGATTTAGTAATGTACTTATTAGCAGTATCAATTTCTTTATTCTCCAATGCCATTTGCCCTATTGCATTACATGCATAGAGAATCGAAAAAGTGTCTTTGTTTAGTTCAGCCTGATTTAAACAAAAGTTATAATTATCCAAAGCTTTATCTTTCATTCCCAAACTATAGTAACATCCTCCGATATTATACAATATGATCGTTCTGTCTGCACTTGAGTTTAAGTAATCCGCAACTTTTAATCCTTCAAAATATGTTTCAATGGCTTCATTCAGTTTTCCTGTATTCTGATAAACCAATGCCATATTATTATAGTTTGATACCAAATCGCCATAACTTGTGCCTTTTTCAAGAATCAGGACAGCGATTTTATTATAAATCAAGGCAGAATCATAAACTGATTGTAAATAAAAGGAATAGGCAATGTCGGAGTATGCTTTACCAGCCAAGGCATTTTCATTAAATTCTATAAATGTGGGTAATGCCAAAAACATCAAGTTTCGACTTTCAGCAAGATTATTGTTAATCAAATTCCAGATTCCTTCCATATTATAGGTTCTTGCAATGAGCACATCGTTTTTAATTCCCATTGCTATCTGGCGAGCAAGTTTAATTTTGTTCATAAAGGGATCGGGATCTTTTGAACGTAATAGTTGTTTGGCCTGAAATAATAAGGTGGATATTTCAACTTCAGAACAATTATTTGTACGAGAAGAAATTAATATTTTATCTGTGAGTGCAATTGCCTTTGATTTATCTTTTTTAGCCGAAACATGCATGGCTTCCATCAATAAAAACTTATTATGAGTACATGAATCCGCACTACCTTTGAGTAATTTAAATGCTTCATCAATAGCTAATTTCATTTCAGCATATTGATTTGATAAATAATGATAATTTATAATCTGATAATAAATGTCAAGTTTGTGACTTTTTGTAATTCTTAAACTTTTTAGAGAATGGTACAGACTATCCGTATGGTTCACAAATTGAGCCGGATAGGAAGTGGTGCTCATAATCATAAACACAATAAGCAATAATTCTTTAAATCTGTTAAGCATAAAACAGGATATTTTACTCAAAAAAATTTGATCTTCACTGGTGCATGGCAAGTTTAATTAAAATAAAACAGGATAAAATAGGTATATTACCTAAATGTTGATTTTTACCGCGATAGCGAAAAGAAATTCTTGTTTTTTAATTCTTGTTTTAAAAATTGCCCGGTATAACTGTCTTTGTTTTTTGCAATTTTTTCAGGGGTACCTTCGGCAATGATGTAACCACCGCGATCTCCTCCTTCGGGTCCCAAATCCACTACATAATCGGCTACTTTAATAACTTCCATGTTGTGTTCGATTACCAGTACAGAGTTACCACGATCGACAAGTTTGTTCAATACTTCGAGCAATACTTTTACATCTTCAAAATGCAAACCCGTGGTCGGTTCATCAAGAATATACATTGTTTTTCCGGTATCCCGCTTTGATAGCTCTGAAGCAAGTTTTACGCGTTGAGCTTCTCCTCCGGAAAGAGTTGTCGATTGCTGCCCAAGGGTAATATAGCCAAGCCCTACCTCCTTTAGTGTTCTGATTTTTTGAATGATTGACGGATGGCTTTCAAAAAAATCGACGGCTTGATTAATGGTCATGTTCAAAACATCATTGATTGATTTGCCTTTATACCTTACCTCTAGCGTTTCCCGATTGTATCGGTTTCCATTGCATTCATCACAATGAACATGAACATCGGGCAGGAAATTCATTTCAATTATTTTTACTCCTGCACCTTTGCAAACTTCGCATCTGCCGCCTTTGACATTAAATGAAAATCTACCCGGTTCATATCCCCTTATCTTAGCTTCGGGTATCTGAACATATAATTTCCTGATTTCATCAAAAACCTTGGTATAAGTTGCCGGATTTGAACGAGGTGTGCGACCAATAGGGGATTGATCAATTTCAATTACCTTGTCGATTAATTCCAATCCCTTTATAGATTTGTAGGCAAGAGGTTTTTTTGTGGACCTGAAAAAATGCTGACTGAGTACTGGATATAAAGTTTCATTTATTAAGGTTGATTTTCCACTACCTGAAACCCCGGTAATACAAACAAAACCGGCTAAGGGTAATTTTAAATCAACCGATTTAAGATTGTTACCGCTCGCACCTGTTAATTCAATAAACTCTCTTTGGCCGTTTCGTCTGACCTTGGGAACTTTAATTTCTTTTCGCCCGCTGATATAATCACATGTGAGAGTATGGCAATTGACTAAATCTTTGGGCTCTCCCTGAGCAACTACCTTGCCACCAAGCCTTCCTGCCCCGGGTCCGATGTCAATAACATAATCAGCGGACAGTATGGTTTCTTTATCATGTTCAACAACGATAACCGAATTCCCAACGTCCCTTAAATCCTGCAGAGCCTTTATCAGTCTCAAATTATCGCGATGGTGCAATCCAATACTTGGCTCATCCAAAATATATAATACACCAACCAGTTGTGACCCGATTTGAGTTGCTAAACGAATCCGCTGGGCCTCGCCTCCCGATAAACTTTTTGATGAACGATTGAGGGTAAGATAATCAACCCCAACATCCAATAAAAACTGAATACGGGTGCGGATTTCGCGGATGATTTCATGGGCAATGGTTTGTTGTTTTTCATTTAATCTTTCTTCTATCTTTTCAAACCACTGATCCAAATGAATGATATCCATATTCGCCAACTCGGAGATGTTCTTTTCATCAATTTTAAAAAACAAGGATTCTTTTTTTAATCGCTTTCCTTCACAAACAGGGCAGTCGGTTTTATTCATAAAATTATCGGCCCATCGTTTGATTCCGGTCGAATTATTCTCGTTATACTGGTTGGTTATAAAATTGATTACCCCTTCAAAATTCAAGGTATAGGTTGATGTAATTCCAAGGTATTCCTTCTTAACCTGGAACGATTCATTTGATCCGTATAGAATGGTAGCTATGGCTTCTTCCGGAATATCCTTAATGGGTGTGTTAAGCGTAAAATTATATTTAATTCCGATCGCTTCCAACTGATTGAAAATCCAACTGCTTTTGTACTCTCCCAAAGGAGTCAGCCCACCTTTTTTTATACTCAATTCCTGATCGGGAATAATCTTATCCAGATCGACTTCAGAAACCTGCCCTAAGCCATTACAATGAGGGCAGGCACCATAGGGTGAATTAAACGAGAACGAATTGGGCTCGGGATCGTTATAGGCAATACCGGTTGCCGGGCACATCAAATGTTTGCTGAAATGGCGTATTTTTTTTGATTCGATGGGTTGTATCATTAAAATACCTTTCCCGTGGCGCAATGCAGTTTGTAAAGATTGGTGAATGCGTTTTTCGTATTCATTTTTAATTAAAATGGTGTCGATTACAATTTCAATATCATGAACTTTATAACGATCAAGCTGCATTCCAAAGCTCAGTTCTTTGATCTCTCCATCAATTCTAACCTTTAAAAATCCTTGTTTACGGATTTGCTCAAAAAGTTCACGATAATGTCCTTTACGGCCTTTTACTATGGGAGCAAGGATTATTATTTTTTCCTGAGAATATTCATCAATAATCAGACTTGTGATTTGTTGCTCTGTATAGCGAATCATTTTTTCGCCTGTATTATATGAATATGCTTCGGCTACTCTGGCATACAATAATCGCAGAAAATCATAAATCTCGGTAATGGTACCTACTGTCGATCTGGGATTGCGGTTAATCGTTTTTTGTTCAATTGAAATGACCGGACTTAAACCACTGATCCGGTCAACATCCGGACGTTCAAGGTTGCCAATAAACTGGCGTGCATAAGCCGAAAAGGTTTCCATATACCTTCGTTGGCCCTCGGCATAAATCGTATCAAAAGCAAGTGACGACTTACCGCTTCCGCTTAATCCCGTAATTACAACAAGTTTATCTCTTGGAATGGAAACATCGATATTGCGCAGGTTGTGCACTCTCGCACCCTGAATCTCCAAATGTGTTTCACCTGTATTCTTTGTTTCTTTCAACAGCTCTTTCTCCATCCCTATTCTTTCATTTTTTTTCTTTGTTTGCGTTTTGCAAGTCGGGTATCTTTATTTGATATGCCTTTTTTTGTCGATTCTTTAAATCAGGCTGACGCAACCACGGATTAAATTCTTTGATCAAACGATAGCTAAGCTGGCGTCCTTTTGCAAAATCGGCCCAACTGTCTACATTCTCGTTCACTATCTCAATATGATAGGGGATTGGCTGGTAATATTCTTCTTCCGATAAGTTAAAATGATATTGAGCCGGATTGTTATGAATGATTTTAAGTGCCAATATCCTGAATACATATCGCTCTGTTTCTTCGTTGAGCAACAAACTGTAATAATTATTTTCTCTCTGACGATCAACTTGTCTGTCAATTCCACGATTTCCGGCATTGTAGGCTGCAGCAACCATCGTCCAGTTTTGATATTTTTCAAATGCTTTGTGAAGATATTGACAGGCTGCTTCTGTTGATTTTTCTACATGATAACGCTCATCAACTTCATCATTCACTTCCAACCCATAATCTTTGGCGGTACCTTTTAAAAATTGCCAAAACCCAACTGCTCCTGCCGGTGATGTTACATTTTGAAAACCACTCTCGATCAGGGATAAATATTTAAAATCATCAGGAATATTATTTTTTTTGAGAATAGGTTCGATAACAGGGAACCATCTTTTTGTACGCTTCAAATTCAATAAGGTGGCTGAGTGCCAATAAGTGTTTACGGTTAGTTCCCATTCCAGATGTTCTTTTACATAATAAATTTCAAGCGGGACTTTCTCACCGGCAAAATCTATTGTTTCCGGAATGTCAACTGCTTTAATTTTAATGGCATTATCAATACTTTTCGATTGATCAGATACCTGCGAAATTTGTTGAGGTTTTGAATACAAGAAATAATTTAAAAGTGAACTGACTGACACACTAAGGGCAACAATTGCAATTATCTGAATTTTTTTAGTAAACATTTTATTCGTCTCCCCAATTTATTTCTTTCTCTCTATTTTTTAGTGTAGGTTTTGGCTTCAGGTAAAAAATCTTTCATTGCCTGAATGCGGTTTTTGTGAGTCGGATGTGTTGAAAGAAACTCAAATGAAGCCTGTCCTTTACTTTGTGCGTCCATCCGAGCCCAGAAGTCGATGCTTGCCTCCGGGTTATAACCTGCCATGGCCATGAAAATCAGTCCGATTTTATCGGCTTCCAATTCGTGTGTTCTACTATATGGAAGTGTTACAGCTAATTGAGTGGTAACTCCGTATGCACCAAGAAAAAGGTTCTGGGTTTCCTGAGGTTTTTCTTTAAGTGCAATGCTTAGTCCCAGTCCACCAAGCTGTGTGAGTAATCCCTGGCTCATGCGTTCGTTTCCATGGCTTGCAATGATATGTGCAATTTCATGACTCATTACGACAGCAATTCCGGTTTCATCCTTACATACATCCATGATGCCTGTATAAAAAACAATTTTCCCTCCGGGCATGGCCCAAGCATTTACGGTCGGACTTTCAATTAAATTGAATTGCCAATTATAACCTTCAGTTATTTTTTGTTGGCCCTGTTGTGTTAAATATTCTTCAACAGCAATTTTAATTTTATTCCCAACTTTATTTAAGAGGGCCACATCTTTTGCATTCGTCGATAATTTATTTTCTTTCAAAAAAGTACCATAGCTTTCAAGAGCCATGGCATTTATTTCTGAAGCAGGGAGTAATTGTAGTTGCTTTCGGCCGGTAAAAAGAACAGTAGAACATGCAGTTAGTAATATTACTAACAACAGTAAAAAAATAGGTTTCTTCATTTCACTGATTTTTAGTTTCTAAGAATCGTATTCCGATGTAAATTTACAAAAAATTAGCGGTAAGTAAATCTATTTTTTAGATCCTTTAAAAATGGGACCATACTATCTTTCTCAGATAGAATGGGATTTTCGATTCCCCAATCAATGTTTAAATCGGGGTCATTCCAACGGATGCTACCTTCAGATTCTTTATTGTATAAATTGGTGCATTTATAAAAAAAGATGGTGTCATCTTCCAGCGTAAGGAAACCGTGAGCCATTCCTTCGGGAAGCCAATACATGAGTTTGTTTTCTTCAGAAAGTACAACCGAATCCCATTGCCCATAGGTAGGTGATCCAACCCGAAGATCAACAGCTACATCTAAAACAGACCCTTTGATTACCCGAACGAGTTTCCCTTGTGTAAACGGAGGATGTTGAAAATGCATTCCCCGTAAAACTCCTTTTTGTGATTTCGATTCATTGTCCTGAACAAAATCAACAGGAATACCGGCTTCAATGAATTTAGCCTTATTATAAGATTCAAAAAAATATCCCCGGGAGTCGGCAAAAACCTGGGGTTTTACGATCAATAATCCCGGGATTTTAGTTTTTGTTATTTGCATTTTGATTTGGTTCATTTAACAAAGGACATTTCGACTTCGCTCAATGTCCCTGTCCAATTTTTAGATGTGTATCACCTCACCATAAGCGGCTGCAACAGCTTCCATTACAGCTTCCGACATGGTAGGGTGGGGGTGAACTGCATTAATGATTTCCTTACCTGTGGTTTCAAGTTTGCGAGCAACAACTGCCTCAGCAATCATTTCGGTTACATTATCGCCAATCATATGACAACCTAACCATTCGCCATATTTGGCATCAAAAATTACTTTCACAAAACCATCTCTTGACCCACCTGCGCTGGCTTTTCCGGATGCAGTAAAGGGGAATTTTCCAACTTTGATCTCATAACCGGCATCAATTGCAGCTTGCTCTGTCATCCCAACAGAAGCAATTTCGGGGTTGGTATAAGTACATCCTGGAATATTTCCATAATCCATGGGTTCAACCTCTTTTCCCGCAATTTTTTCAACACAAATAATTCCCTCATGAGAAGCTACGTGCGCTAGCGCAGGGCCCGGGACGATATCACCAATTGCATAGATGCCCGGAACATTGGTTTGATAAAAATCATCGACAATGACTTTGCCTTTTTCGGTTTTAATCCCTAATTCTTCAATTCCGATACCTTGAAGGTTGGTTTCGATACCAACAGCCGAAAGCACGATTTCTGCTTCAACGATTTCTTCACCTTTTTTTGTTTTAATGGTAACTTTACAAAGCTTACCGGTAGTATCTACTGATTCAACAGAGGAATCAACCATCACTTTCATTTTTGCTTTTTTGAAAGAACGGCCCAGTTGTTTTGATACTTCAACATCTTCCAACGGAACTATTTCGGGTAGAAACTCAACTAAGGTAACTTCTGTGCCAATGGAATTGTAGAAATAGGCAAATTCAGATCCTATGGCTCCTGATCCAACAACAACCATTGATTTAGGCTGTTTTGGCAAGGTCATGGCTTCGCGATATCCGATGATTTTTTTGCCATCCT
Organism: Bacteroidota bacterium; assembly: GCA_018816945.1. NCBI lineage: Bacteria > Pseudomonadati > Bacteroidota > Bacteroidota bacterium. Next base: position 12,487 of record JAHIVC010000038.1, read on the forward strand.
GTTTTAGATTTGGCAGTTCTCTTGATCGGGCACCGGTAGCCAGGATGATGTGATCGGCAGTATACTCTTTTTTATTTCCTTCGGCATCGGTTACTTCAACTGTTTTTGCAGTTTTCAGCTTCCCGAATCCCTGAATATGTTCGACTTTATTTTTCTTGAATAAGAATTGAATTCCTTTACTCATGCCATCTGCAACGCCACGACTGCGTGTTACCATACTTTTAAAATCAGGTGCAATTTCTCCTTTTACCGAAACGCCATAATCGGCAGCATGACTTAAATAATTGAAAACCTGAGCGCTTTTTAATAAAGCTTTTGTAGGAATGCATCCCCAGTTAAGGCAAATTCCGCCCAACTCGGCTTTCTCAATAACAGCAACTTTTTTTCCCAATTGTGAAGCTCTGATGGCAGCAACATAACCACCCGGGCCGCTTCCTATAACGATGATATCGTAATTCATTATGATGTTTTTTTAGATTGATTATAAATTACAAATTTAGTAAAATTAATTGTTGTAATTAACATTGTGATATTGTGATTTTGAATTTAAGAAAGATGTCTTTTTGGAGTCATTAATTTTCCAACTTTCTTGAGACTTGTAATTTTAGTTGATAGATTGAAACGTAAGCTATTTATATGAAAATTGAATCTGATTAAACTAATTTGCCCGGATATAAATTACGCTTGCAACTTGCTCTTATATTTTTATTTACTGCTTAACAACTTTTCGGGTAATGTATCTATTTCGCATTTTGATTACAATAAAATATATTCCTCTGGATAAACTCCTCAAGTCGATAAAATTAGTATTTGTTGATTGAATTAACTTTTCACCTAAAGTATTATAGATAAAAACAGTTTCAATTTCGCTATGTAGACTTTTAATATTGATTTTATCAATAGAAGGGTTAGGATAGAGTAACATGTTTATTAAGTTACTTTCTTCATAAAAGCCCACAGAACTATTACAGTCAATTGCTTTGTTAATCAGTGAATTATTTGCCTGTAGTATATTTATTGATAAATCTTCATCTAAAATATCAGCACCATAAATCTCAATATAAAGCATCCCTAATTCTAACCCTTTATTAATTGCAGCATTCAATACGATTGGTTTTGTACTAGGAAATATCCCGCACTTATTCATCCTGTCCGGACCATCCTGCACACTCCATAGCATTTGTGCTCCTATTCTGCATGGATTTTCCTTCATAATATACCAATGTGACCCTTCACTTAGATTAGCTAAGTTGGGATTACACCCTGATAGATCTTCACGCCATAATCCGAATCTATCTGGATAGTTTTCTATTCCATAATTTGTTATAGTACTTGCTAAATAATTCATGGATCTGTTCGAAGCTTTTTGTTCAAATAATACATAGTCGACCGAACACCATAATGCTGTGTTAGGAAAAAGTTCCATGTAATAATCAGTAATTTGATTGCTTAAACTTCCCAGCATATCTGCATCGTAATCATAAGCTGTCCAAAATGCGTGTTTGCTTAACAATACCGTATCGGTGATAACACTATCAGGTAAATTTCGAGAAAAAGAAACACCAATGGCATTTACATAAGTAACCGTTGAATTTGTGGCGTATTTGGTCGCTAGATTTTCTAATAATATTTTATATCGATTTACATAAATACTATCCCAGGGAATTATACCGGATAAAATCTGTCCATAAGTTAAATGATAAGGGTTTTTGTCGAGATAGTAATATTGCTGTACTCCAAGACTGCTCAGCCAGTTCGGTACAGAAAGAGGTTGTAAAGATACTTTTTTGTTATAGTTTGTTGCTTTAGCTATTTCTCCATCAATGTATGTCCAATCGAAATTTCCAGGTGTAGGCTCTAATTCATTCCAGCGAAAACGCACAACAACACCATTTATGTTCGGATTTGAATAATGCTCGGTACTTACCGGAACATTTGCGTTACCTAAAAAATAGACTCCACCATGACCAATAAATGAATTCTGGCAAAAAGAAGAGTGAACTATTTGCAGCAGCAAAATTAATAATGACAATCTCATTTTTAACTAAAGTTCATTTAATCAAAAAAATGTAAAGACTAAAAATTCTGATTAGGCCAATTTATTATCAGTCAAAAATACGAACAAAACTTCTATTTCTGTAACTTACTATCGGTATTGAATAATTTCATCATATCTTTCATCTTAAAAGGTTTGCTGATGACATCGTCCATTCCGGCCTCGATGAATTTTTCCACATCTCCTTCCATAACGCAGGCAGTTAGAGCTACAATTCTGATGTGATTTTTAGGATCCAATTCTTTTTCTTTTTTCCTGATCAATTTTGTAGCATTTATCCCGTCCATTACCGGCATTTGAATATCCATTAAAATTAAATCATATTTATTTTTCGTGAACATATCAACCGCTATTTGCCCATTCTGAGCAATTTCTACTGTATGACCGAATTTCTCAAGTGCATATTTTTCAACTTTTTGGTTGATGGCATTGTCTTCGGCTAATAAGACCTTAAAATGTTTGTCGAAATCGGTATTGTATTCAAGGTTTTCATCATCATATTTATCATCTAAAGGTTTTTGTCCTTTTTCCAATTCTAACGTGAACCAGAATGTACTTCCTTGCCCAACTTCGCTCTCAACACCCATTTTCCCATCCATGAGTTTGCATAATTCGAAAGAAATTGCCAACCCCAGGCCCGTGCCGCCAAACTTGCGGGTATAAGAAATGTCGGCTTGTGAAAATGCATTGAACAACAAATTGATATTATCGTTTGAAATACCTATTCCTGTATCTTTTACTTCAACTTTAAGAACGAACTTATTGTCGAATTCTTTAATTTTTTCAAGTATAATATCGATGGTTCCAACATCGGTAAATTTAAGCGCATTTCCAACAAGGTTGATGATGATTTGCTTAATCCTGACCGGATCTCCTTTAACGTATCGTGGAATATCTTTGGGGAAATGTGAATTGAGTTTTACTCCCTTCTGCTGCGCTTTAAAACGCATGAGAATCAGAGTTTGCTCTATTTCTTTAATAATATCAATATCGATATGCTCAAGTTTAATATTGCCGGTTTCAATTTTAGAGAAATCCAATATGTCGTTAATGATAATTAGGAGGTTATTCCCGCTTATTTCAATGATGCGTAAAAGCTCCTTTTGTTCTTTATCCATGTCTGTGCTTCTTAGCATTTCAGCTACGCCAATGATACCATTCATGGGTGTGCGGATTTCGTGCGACATATTGGCTAAAAACATTGATTTTGTTCGACTGGCTGCAATAGCTACTTCTTTGGCTTCGAATAATTCCTGATTTAGTGAATACAAAGCTTCTTTTTGTCGATGTAATTCAAGAAAAACGCGAACTTTTCCTTTAAGGATTTCCGGGACAATGGGTTTAGAAATGAAGTCGACTGCGCCACTCTCAATACCCTTAATTACATGAAATTCTTCCTTGTAAATTGCCGAGACAAAGATGACAGGAAAAAATTCAGTATTAGGATCATCATGCAGCAATTGCACTGTTTCGTAACCATCTATTCCCGGCATTTGTATGTCGATAATGCCCAATGCAAATTTATGGTGCAATGTAAGCGTGAGTGCTTCATTGCCAGACAACGCACGAATAAATTCAACGTCTAGCCCGGCTAAAACAGTTTCAAGGGCAACTAAATTTTCAACTTTGTCATCGACGATTAAGATCTTGAGTCTTTCTTTTGTGTTCATAATATTAATCTTTGTACATCCATACTCTCATTAATGTAAATAATCTGTCGACATCTAACGGTTTTGACAGGTAATCACTTGCCCCGGCATTCATGCATTTTTCCGCATCATGTTTCATCGCTTTGGCAGTAAGTGCAATGATAGGTATATTCTTAAACCTTTCCATATTACGTATCTTTTCCATAGCTTCATATCCATCCATTACGGGCATCATTATGTCCATTAAAATCATGTCGATATCAGGATTTTCCTTCAGCCGTTCTATGCCGATTTCTCCATTTTCAGCTTTCAAAACCTTGATGTTCTTTTCGGTTAAAACTTTACTTAAGGCAAATACATTTCGCATCTCATCATCAACAATCAGCACTTTTTTATTTAAAAACAATTTGTCCTTATCGTGCAAGCTGGTGATGATTGATTGTTGCTGTTCAGGCAATTCTTTAACCACCCGATGCATAAATAAAGCTGTTTCGTCAAGTAATCGGTCTTCTGATCGGATACCCTTGATGATGATTGAGTTTGAATATAAAGCAAGCTCCTCGTTTTCTTCCTTGCTAATTTCTTTTCCAGTATATACGATGACGGGTGGTGCAATAATTTTTTTATCCTTCTCAATTTTCTTGAGTAAATCAAATCCGGTCATATCAGGCAGACCGAGGTCAAGAATCATGCAATCAAAATGGGTTTGTTTTAGTTTTTCAAGCGTTTCTTTACCCGTTACAGCTTCGGTAATGTTAATTCCCTTCTCCCCAATTAATTTCCGTATGCTTATGCGCAGATTTGTATCATCTTCAACAATCAATAGTTCACGCATTTCTTTCTGAATGAAAGTCTCTATTTTTTCGAATGCTTTGGTTAATTGATCGGGGCTGACAGGTTTAGTTGTAAAGCCGATTGCCCCTTTCTCCATAGCATCTTTAGACGATTCTTGAGCAGACATCATATGAACGGGAATATGACGAGTGTCGGGATTTAATTTTAACGAATCCAGAACCTTCATGCCGTTAATATCGGGAAGCCTGATATCGAGAATTACTGCCGAAGGCAGATATTCTTCTGCAAGTGTGAGTCCTTCTGATCCGCGGGTAGCGACCAAGGTTTTGAAACCTGACTTTTTAGCTTGTTTCTGCAATATCCTGGCAAAATGAACATCATCCTCAATAATCAAAATGCTTTGGTCTTCTTTGGAAATTATCTCTCTGTCGTCGGCTATTACAGAAACATGAATAACCGGTTTTTGGACGACGGTATTTGTTGTCTTTTGCAGTTGATCATTTGATTTTGAAGGTAATTTTGTTTCAGATTTGATCTGATCCTTTTGTTCAATTGAGGTAACCGGGACAAACAAGGTGAACTCTGATCCTTTACCAATTGTGCTTTTTAATTGAATTTCGCCTCCCAACAGTTTTGTAAGTTCTTTTGAAATCGAGAGACCTAATCCTGTACCACCATACTTGCGGGAGGTACTTCCATCTGCTTGCTTAAAGGCTTCAAAAATCATATTGATTTTATCCTTAGGAATGCCAATTCCTGTATCAATTACCGAAATGCCTATCATTTCATGTTGATACAAATTATCATTATTGTATTTCTGTTCCTTTTCGGGCTTAAATAAACTAATTGTAATACTTCCTTCATGTGTAAATTTGATGGCATTCGATGTCAGATTTTTCAAAACCTGCCCGAGACGTTGGAAATCAGTATAAATTTTAGAAGGAAAATCAGCACTTACTTCAACATTGAATTCTATTTTCTTTTCATCAGCCATATGCTGGAATCCTTGTTTTAAGCTGGCTTTGATTTCATCTGCCGTAAAATGATCATAATTCATCACCATCTTGCCCGATTCAATTTTTGATAAATCAAGAATATCATTGATTAGCTTGAGCAGATCTTTACCACTATTATAAATAATGTCGAGCGACTCGATTTGATCATCAGTAAAATTGCTTTCCTTATTTGTACTCAAGTTTTTAGATAAGATTAATAAACTATTGAGTGGTGTTCTAAGTTCGTGCGACATGTTTGCAAGAAATTCCGACTTATACTTGCTTGAAGCTTCCAACTCTTTTGCTTTCTTTTCTAAATCTATACGAATAACTTCAAGGGAAGAATTCTGATCAACGACTTTTTTACTTTCAAACTCCAACGATTTTGTTTTTTCTTCCAGTTCCTCGTTAATTACCCTGAGCTCTTCCTGCTGTGCCTGCAAACTTTCTTCTGATTTTTTTAGTTCTTTTGATTTTTCTTCCAACTCATGGTTGCTCTTTCTTAATTCATCTTGTTGTACAGTAAGTTCTTCATTTTGTTGTTGTAATTCAACCTGTTGTAATTGTAAAGCTTCTGCCTGTTCCAAGGTTTTATTCAGAAGTTTGTTCATTTCATCCTTAACCTTGATTGAATTAAATCCAATGGCAATGCTTTCATTCATTTTTTCTATGAATTCTTTTTGAATTTCAGGAATTGCCGCTGAAAATCCCAGTTCTAAGGCTCCAATTACTTCATCGTTAAAGATAAAGGGCATGATTAATATTTGTCTCAAAATTGTTTTTCCAAGTCCGGATTGAAGTACCATGTAGTCTTCAGGAACTTCAGTAAATATCAATGTGCGTCTTTCTTTCACAGCCTGGCCTACAATGCCTTCGCCAATTTTAAAGCTCAGGGATGATGATCGTCTGGTATCAAAACAAAATGCTCCTACCAATTCGAGTAAATTGCTATCATTCTTATAATAAATGGTTCCCACTCTCATGTCACTGATTTCGCCAAAAAAGCTTAGAATCTCAGAAGCCAGTTTTTCTAATGTTTTTTCTCCCCTTAAAATATCTCCCATTCTAACTGCCGAGGATTGAATCCAATTATTATTTTCCTGATCGCGCGAATACTTTTGAAGACTTTGTTGCATTTTAAGTAATGCATTTCCTAATAGATCATCATTTCCGGCGGGTGAATAATCCGAATCGAATGTCCCTGCTCCAATATGTGTTGCAAATTCGGTTTTTTTATTTAGTCCTTCAATTGAAAGGTCCAAAGCCTCAGCCATTTCCTGAATTTCATCGCCTGTATCAAAGCTAAGTCTCATTTTTTCATCAATATGCCCTTTCGCCAATTGTTTTAATATTTGAGTGATTTTTGTAATTGGATTAGTAATAGTTTTACTAATAATTGAAATAACAAATGCCAAGAGAAGAATGCCAATTAAGCCGACAATTAATGAAATGATAAAATTCCGATCTGCTTTTTGTGTAATTACACTTATTGGTATAGCTACAGCTAATGCCCATGGAGTATTCGTTCCTATAACATTAATAGGCGTATATGAATAATAAATATCTAATCCTTCCTTGTTATTACTTCTAAAGCTAAAAGATTCCCCGCTTTTTATTTTTTCACCAATACCCTGATTATTATAATCTTCCGGGATTATTTCGGCTAAAGGTTTAAAGATTTCTTTAGGATTACTGTGGGCGGCAACAATTCCTTCATAAGATACCAAAAAGGCATAACTTCCTGCAAATGGTTTAATCTCCCGAACAATCTCCTCCAATTTATCTAAAGTAATATCAGCCGCAACAATACCAACATAAACACCATCGTTAATTATGGGAGCATTGAGGGTTGTCATTAATTGTTTCTCCACTCCCTGTTTTGCAACCTGATCCAAATAGGGTTCCCAAATAGTTGGGATTAATCTACCTTTGATTACTTTATCATAAATAAGAGATTCTTCTACTATACTTCTTAAAGAAACATCAGATGTCAGTTCTCCATTGTTATTTCTAATAATACTTGAATAATAACGGCCGGAGGGCCTATCCCAGTTTTTGTCAATCATTTTTAATTCCCAACTGTCCCAAAGACAAAAAATATGTTCGGTTTCCTTCATAACATTTGTGTACATATCCAAAAAAGTCTTTTTCCACTGTTCTTCCGGCATGTCTTCATAAACTCTAACGGTATTTGCCAATGTTTGTACCAAGGTCATATCGGTGTTAAAGAGTTCGGAAATAATTTGTGCATTTTCTTTAGCAGTGCTATTGGCATATAAGGTAGCATCATTGAATGCAACTTTTCTGTTTGTAACAGTAATATATCCAATTGCTCCAACATATATTATAATTGAGGCTGTAATGATAAAGAGTTGGATTTTTTGCTGGATTCTTAATTTTATTTTCATGGTTGCTATTTTGGAATTATCTGGTGTTCAATCAAACAAAATGTAATGTTTAGAGATAAATTTTTTGATTTGGCATTTTTCTGTCTAAACAGAATTGATAACAAAAGTTATCACTATAAATTTGATCTCTGATATATGCTTATAAAGCCACATATTTTTAAATGTGGCAGGCAATTAATTGAAGGCTATTTAATTTGGTGTTCCTGATCATTGGAGATGTGATCAGCTTTATGGCATTATGGACATTCAAGGACGACGAAATGAAAATTACTCTACGTATTTTTGAACACAATTCACTATTACTTATAAAGAATAGATTCTTCATAGGAGTTTGATTAGGTTAATATTTGGTCTAATGGTGTGCAGAATTCTATTTTTATTAATTCCGTGGCTCTAAAAATATATTCTATCCATTTGAGCGAGAAAATTAAAAAATGATAGGTCATGAAATGATACTAAGTAGGATTTTTATTAACAATGATTTTCGATAAAAATGTTAATTAATATTAAGGCTTATTTGGGGGACATTATTTAGGCCGTTTTTCCATATATTAATGAACAAATATTTTCTGAGCAACCGAAAATAATAATTTATTGGCGCATTCCAATTATAATTAGATTCTGGTCCACATCAGCATGGTAATATGATTATTTGAAAGTAAGGTTTTTTAAAATGGTCGTATCCATAAAAAGAAATGGGGGTGTCCAGAAATGTCAAAATTACCCGAATATGTTGCGCCCAACTGATAGGACTGGAAGGAAATCAGAATTACCAAATAATCAAGCAGTTCGAATCTACTCGCTTCTTGATTAAATTTATTTTTTGAGGAGAAAAGTTAACATATTTTTCAGAATGGAAGATTGTTGTTTCTGGCACTGGTTGTTGTAAAAAGATGTAATTTCGCAGATATTTTTACGAATGAGAAGAGTCGGCATATTTTAAATTCAAGTTTTTTAGCAGATGAAACAATTAACCCTTTCCGAGTTACTTAAACCATATAAAATCAGTGAGTTTAGGGCAAAAAAACTGGAAGGCTATATCAGCACGAATTTTGAAATTGTTACGGGCGACGGTAAAAAGATGGTTTTTAAGACCTACCCGGATGAAACCGAATTCAGCTTTATTTCTGAGGAAAGCAGACTAATAAGCTATCTGGCTAAAAAACTGGATTTCTCCTTTTCTGAAGCATTTAAGAACATTGATGGTGAGGGAATTACACGATATCCAAATGGATCATTTTCAAGGTTGTTAAAATATATTGATGGAGATTTTTTAGCCGAAACTGATCAATCGGAGAGATTACTGTATCAATTTGGTAAACGAATTGCCCAAATGGACAAAGAATTATCAAACTTTAAAAGTGATACGATTGCCGTTCGGAAAATTCATTGGGATTTACAGCATTGCCTGCTTAATTGGCCAAAAGCAAAACTGATCCAAAATCCCGTTCATAAAAAATGGGTTGATTATTATTTTCAGCAATTCCGTGATAAAGTGCTTCCGCAACTGGCAGAATTAAGGTCTCAAATTATTCATGGTGATTTGAACGATTGGAATGTTTTAACTAAAGAGGAAGATATCTCAGGTTTTATCGACTTTGGTGATATGGCCCATTCACAGCTCATCAATGAAGTTGCTATTGCACTAACCTATGTGATGTTTAATAAAGCTGAACCTCTCAAATCTGCAAAACATTTATTGAAAGGATTTCACGAAACACTTCCTTTGTTAAAGGAAGAATTGGAATTATTACCTTATTTAATAGCCGCCCGATTAGGGGCCAGTCTTTGCCATTCAGCAGAAGCAAAGTCAAAAGCAAAGGATACTTCCTATATTTTAATTAGTGAAAAACCGGCAGTGGATTTACTGGAAAAGTGGGTCGCTTACAATCCTCAAATGTTAAAAAACAGCTTTCTGAAAGCATGTGGGTTTGCTATTGCAGATACTGAAAAGCACAGAGAAGAACTGCTTAACAAAAGGCGAAAATATTTCGGAAAGTCACTTTCTTTGAGCTATGAAAAGCCGATTTACATGCAACAAGCCGCTTTCCAGTATATGTATGATGCAAGTGGAAACAGTTATCTGGATGCCTACAATAATATCCCACTGGTTGGGCACAATCATCCTAAAGTTAATGAAGCCATTGCCAAACAACAACGTAAGTTGAATACGAATACCCGTTACTTGTACGATCCGTTGATGGATTATGCCGAGCATCTCCTTTCCTACTTTCCAAAACCATTAAATAAAGTGTTTTTTGTAAACTCGGGAAGTGCTGCATCTGATTTAGCCATCCGACTGGCCCAAACTTATACGGAAAGAATTCATTCGCTTGTTTTGGAACACGGGTATCATGGTCATACCCGATCGGTCATTGAAAATAGCGCTTATAAATTTGATGGACCCGGTGGAAAAGGAAGAAATCCTTACGTCCACAAACTGCCCTTACCAAATGCATTTAATGGCCTGTTCGATAATGGTAATGAGTATTTTGAAGATGCAAAAAAACGTATTGAGGAACTCATTGTATCGGGACAGAAACCAGCTTATTTTATAGGCGAACCTATTTCAGGATGTGGAGGTCAGGTTCCGTTGGCACCCGGGTATTTAAAATCGATGAAGGATTATCTGAAATCGGAAGAAATTTTGACTATTACCGATGAAGTACAAACAGGATTTGGGAGATTGGGAACCCATTTCTGGGGATTTGAATATCATGGGATTGTTCCGGATATAGTAGTTTTAGGGAAGCCCATGGCCAATGGTCATCCCGTGGGAGCTGTTGTCACAACAACCGAAATAGCCGATGCCTTCGCCAACGGGATGGAATTTTTTAGTTCGTTTGGTGGAAATCCGGTTTCAATGAAAGCAGCCAAAGCAGTTTTAGAAGTTGTTGAAGAAGAAGGACTCCAAAAGGAAGCTTTAGAAACAGGCAACTACTATAAATCAAGGCTCAATGAACTTAAGAATAGCTACCCCGTTATCGGAGATGTTCGAGGTGATGGATTGTTTTTAGGTATTGAAATTGTTCATCCCACCGATTTATCTCCGGATACCAAACTAGCTTGTTCGATCAAGGAAAAATTAAAAGAAGTCTTTGTATTAATCAGTACCGACGGGCCTTTCGACAATGTAATCAAGACGAAACCTCCACTCTGTTTTAGCAAAAAAAACGTGGATGAAGTTTGTGACAAGATGGAAAAGATTTTAGAGGAAATTTAGAGTTCCTATCATTTAGCAGAACTTACCGGCACTACCAATTTTTTTTAGGTTTAATAAAAATGGACTCATCTATCGGTTTATTAAACTCAATGGATTTAATTTGCATCATCCCGCCACCCATTTGGCGACTGCCATCACCGCTTACTTCCTTATCAGAAATAGTTTCCGTATTAAAGGCAACCGCAATACCGTCGATAACCCGATAATTGCTGAATAAAACCGTAGCTGTAATTGTATCACCCTGAAACTCACGTTTGGTTGATTGTTTATTTATGTAATACGATTTAGCATCCATAAAAACATCCGTGATCAAAGAATCCTTATCAATGACTTTCAGTTTAAAAGCCTTCTTATCATCAATAATTTCACTTCCTTCTAAAACAATCGACAGTTCCTTCTCGTCACTCTTAAACAATATCCCTCCATATTCCCTGCTTTTTTTAAGTATCGCTAATTGAGAGCCGTAAATATCTGTAATCCCACTCATTGGATGCAAGGACCAGGCTTTATCTTCATCCAAAACCTGTATCAATTTATTTCTCATAAAAATGCGTTCATGATAATATTTTGAAGGCTTTTTAATGATTGTTTTGAAAGGAACTTTTTGAGTTCCCAAATAATTTTCACCGGTAATTGTAATGGTATTAATTCCCTTTAATTTTTCATAACCCATTGCTTTTGAATGCGACTTTAGGATCTCATCCAAACTTTGAGCATGAAGGCTAATAAAATGAAAACAAATGAAGAAGATGATTAAAAAAAAGTACCTTTTCATGATTTCAATTTTGCTTTTTATTTATAAAGTTATTAGTCATTTAATTCATCATTAATTCCCATACTTTTCTTTTCAAATGTAAATAAATTAATTTTAAGTAAAAGAACCCTGTTGCCGTATACTTTCATCCTGAAATATGAAGTATTGGTATAAATGTTCACCCATCCTTTTTTTATTCACTCAATTAGTTTTAATTTGGATATTTAAATTTACCATCTGATAATTTATAAAGTATTCATCAGAACCTAATTAACATTAAAAAATGAAAAAAATCGTCCTTCTCATCTCATTATCTTTTTTAAGTACTGTACTTTATTCACAATGGAATTATTATAGTCAATATGGATTAATTCCAGAAAAACAACTTGACGAAATTATAGGAGAAGCCTCCGGAGAACAGGCATTTAAACATTTAATTGAGATGTCAGCCTACAACCGTCCACGCCCTTTGAACGAATACGCAACTACCCTAATGGAATCGAATTATGTGATTTCAGTTTTAAAAGGATTTGGTGTTGAAAATGCGCATATCGAACGATTTGGAAAAACAAGTACCTGGAAAGGACTGAAAGGGAAATTATGGGAAGTCAGTCCTAAGCTCCGAAAGATTGTTGATTATGATGATTTGCCTTTATTTTTGGCCTCGGGCAGCAATAATGCAGATGTTACAGCAGAATTAGTCTGGGTTGGAGAAGGGACAAAATCTGAGCTCGAACAAATAGATATTAAAGGTAAAATTTGTTTTACTTCCGGAAGTCTTGGTAATTTGAGTGCGATGCTTGAAAAAGGTGCATTGGGAGCTGTGACTTATGAAAACGATCGGGCATTAATTGATCCTATGCAAATTCCAACCAGTGGAATGAGAGTTCGCGGTGAAAACGCGAATAAAGGTTTTGCCTTTAGAGTAACAGCCCGCGATGGTTGGGTTTTACGCGATCGATTGTTAAGAGGTGAAAAAATAGAAGTTCATGCAGAGGTGGAAGCCACAACTGTTGAGCTCGACCTTCAGGTTCCAACCTGTGTGATTGAAGGAACAGATCCTGATGGAGAAGAAATCATTTTGAGTGCGCATATATTCGAAGGCTATGTGAAGCAGGGAGCCAACGATAACATCTCTGGCAGTGCGGCATTATTAGATGTGGTCAGGGTTTTAAAAACCCTTTATGATGAAAACCGTTTGGAGCGGCCCAAACGTAATATCCGCTTTATCTGGGTTCCGGAATTCTCAGGAACGATCCCATGGGTAAATGCACACATGGACATCATGAATCGAACACTTTGCAATATCAATATGGATATGGTTGGTTTAAAAATTGCTGATAATTTATCCGCTTTCAATCTGCATCGAACAACTATGGGTAATCCGCATTATATCAACGATGTGATGGCCTGCTATTTTCGTTATGTAGGTGAAAATAATCATGAACGACTAACTCCCGTATCACGCGATCCTTTCCTTAAACCCATTGTTGCACCCACAGGTTCGGAAGAGCCATTTTATTATAATATTGAGGCCAATAACAGTGCATCCGACCATTCAGTATTTAACGATTGGTCGGTAAGGGTTCCGGGGATCATGATCATTACCTGGCCCGATCCATTTTATCATTCTTCCAACGACAGGCCACAGACATGCGATCCGACACAATTAAAAAGGGTAGTTTTTTTAGGCGCTGCTACAGCATATACCATTGCTTCGGCCAATGACGAAACGGCCATGAAAATTGCCACCGAAATACAAGGAAATGCCATGCAACGCATGGGACATCAATTAACGATTAGTTCTGTTCAAATTGCCAATGCTTCAAAATCTGATTTTGAGGAAGTATATATAAATGGAATTTATAATATTGATGCTGTCCATCAAAATGAAAAAGAAACTCTGGAAAGTGTTTCCGAATTATTTGTAGATAAAGCTACAATGAACAAATATTTGAATGCTCAACTTCTATCGTTAAATCAGATTTACTCAAGTAATTTAAAAGTAGCCGAAGAACAAATGAAGGTGCGAAGCGTTCAAATTTCTTTGTCTCCAATAAAACTTAAACCTACAGCATTGGAAATAAATGCCAGTAAAATAATTCCGGTTCCAACTTCAAAAGTTAGTGAAAATGGGTACCGTGGTTATGGTAAATATATCAGTGAAGTATCAAAAGAAATTAAAGATAAATATCCCTATCCTTCATTGATGAGATCCTCCGGTGAACTAAATCTGCTTTGCAATGGGAAACGTACTGCTCTGGAAATTAAAAAAATGATCGATGTTCAATATCCCACTAAAGTAGATTTAGAAGATGTTTTGAATTATATTGAAATTTTAAAACAGGCAGGTTTAGTGACCTATAAATAATTTGACTGTAAAAATAAAGCGTAAGGAATAAGTACTTTACATTCACATAAAACACTTATCATGGGAAAAAATCTAAGCAGGCGTGAAGTTATTAAAAGATTAGGTCTTACAGCCGGGGCCATACCACTTATCAATAATTTATCAGGGTTCACACCCAATACTGATGATGTTAATACGCTGTTTTCAAGAGTTAACGAGAATAAGCAGCTAAAAAAAGCTGTAACAGCAATCACACTTGGTGCAGGGTCAAGAGGAAATGTTTATGGCAATTTTGCTGCAGCATTCCCAAATGAACTTGACATTGTAGGTGTTGCAGAACCCATTCCGATACGAAATGAACGATATTCCAAAAAACATAATATTCCTGATAAGAACAGATTTGTAACATGGGAACATGTTTTTAAACAACCCAAATTTGCCGATGCCATTATTATCAGCACCCCTGATAATTTACATTATGGTCCCTGCATGCAAGCCCTAAAAATGGGCTATGATGTCTTGTTGGAAAAGCCTATCTCACCATCCGAACAAGAATGCCGCGATATATTAAATTTGGCAAACAAAACGGGTAGAATTGTTGCTGTATGCCATGTGCTTCGTTATGCCCCGTATTTCATTAAACTGAGGCAGATGGTTCAATCTGGGAGTATCGGTGAGCTAATTAGCATCCAACATTTGGAGCCTATCCAGCATATTCATATGTCGCACTCCTATGTACGAGGAAATTGGCACAATTCTAATAAAACAACCCCAATAATTTTAGGTAAATCTTGTCATGATTTAGATATTTTACGTTGGATCGTTGATAAACCTTGTGAACGAATTTCTGCATTTGGTGATTTAAAATGGTTTAAAAAAGAAAACGCACCCACTGGCAGTACAAACCGATGTACTGACGGTTGTGCAGCGGAAGCTGAATGCCCATATTCTGCTTTCAAAATTTATCATCGGGATCGATCATATACCTATGTTTTTGATTTCCCCGAAGATAAATCAACACATTCCGATTTTATTCTCGAGCAGTTAAAAACCACTGATTATGGTCGCTGTGTATATAGAATGGACAATGACCAACCAGATCATTACGTTACCAATATCCAGTTTGAAGGAAATATAACCGTCAGTTTTTCGATGGAAGCTTTTACTTCCTATCATGGTCGTAGAACACGAATTATGGGATCAAAGGGAGATATTGTTGGAGATATGAATGAATTCACTCATACAGATTTCCTGACAAATAAAGTCACTAAATGGAACATGGATGTTGAAGATGTTGACAATTACAAATCAAGTGGTCATGGAGGTGGTGACTGGGCTCTGGTAAGTGACTGGATTAACGCCATTGATAAGCAAGACCCAGACTTGCTGACCTCAACCATTGATGCTTCAGTAGAAAGTCATATAATGGGATTTATGGCCGAAAAAAGCCGACTTACAAATACAGTTAGAGAAGTGAAGCTTTAAAAATTATTTTGATTTTTAATTCAGATGGATTATGTTTGAAGCAATTAGGGAAATTTTGATAACCCTAGTCCATTAAATTTCAATAAAAGTAGTCTGGAACAAACTAAATCTTCTAAACATGAAAACAAACAAAATTTTACTTGGAGGGATCGTAGCCGCTGTTACTTTCTTTCTTTTAGGATGGTTAATTTATGGAATGTTATTAATGGATTTTATGCAAAGTAATTCTGACCAAAGCTTGATGAAAGCAGAAGGAGATATGGTTTGGTGGGCCATGATTGTGTCTAACCTGGCTTCAGGATTTTTATTGGCTTTATTACTAAGCTGGACAAACACCAAGCGTTTTGCCGACGCAGTAAAAGTAGGTGGAACCGTAGGATTATTAATGGCATTTGCTGTTGACCTGAGTTTTTACTCGATGAGTAATATGTTTTTTAATTTTACCCCGATAATTGTTGATACAATCATCAGTGCTATAATGTGGTCATTAGCAGGCGTTGCAGCCTTTTGGGTGATGGGCATGGGAAAAAAAGAGGCATAGATTGATCATGCCGCACAAAAGGATGGCTTCCTAACCGAGGAAGCCATCCTTTTTGTTTTAATTAGAATGATTTACTAAAATACAAACTTTGTTTTCACCAAACTCAGGTAACTTTCGTATCCCGTTTGTGGAATAACCGAGGCCGGCATTGGAATAAAATCAAGTTCGGCGGGCAAGCCTAATTTTTTTTCAAAAACGAATAATTCGAGTGGTAAATCTACATTGCATTCGAGGCTAAAATCGACACCTGATTTTTGCCAGCCAAAGTAATCCATTATATAAAATTCGGAGAAAGGCTCTGCATAAAATGATTTATCAGTAACTGCCTTGCCATTAATTTCAAAGAATGTAAGCTTGGCGGTTTTATGAATATACAGTTGGAAATTCTCTGCACCAATCATCGATTTCAGGTTGAATTTAACTTTTCTTACCCCATCCCTTCTGATAGAATTGGATATTATTGTGATAACTGGTTTTTCAAATGCAACAAAATTTGCTTTATTTTTAAGTCTTTCCCTGGTAGCTTGTGGAAAGATTTCAGTTAGAGGTCCAATCGTATTTTTTTCAAAAAACTGCTCATTCCATGCATCAGGCTTCAGCACATTAGAAACCCATAAGGCAGATTTGTTTTCATGATTTAGTGCATAAATAATATTGCTCTGTAATGGTTGTTGCTCGTTATAATCAGATTTCAGATGCGCCCCAACAAGTGCAATAATCCCAACAACCAAAGCAATTATTGTTAGTGCCCAACGATTGACATCGAAAAACACCCTTAATGGGATCATCAGTAATCCCAAAAGAATGATCCATAAAGCGATCCCAGCGATTGGCAATTCAAGGCTGAAAGTGACAAATAACACTTTAACCATGGGTAAATAAAATCCAATTACAGGTAATAACACCATCAAATTGACGAACAAAAACAGCATCCGTTTATGTTTCAAACTTAAGTTGAAAAGGATGACAAAGAGTAAGGCAAACGAGATGAAAAATAGCGGGATCAAACTTACATAAATAGCGGTTGGTATATATATAAAAGCAGCAATTAACGCTAACAGATTGATAAATAAAATGCCAAATAAAAGATTTAAAATGCCCACCTTTTTGTATACCAAAGCATATATAAATGAAAATACGGCCAATGATATGGCCATATAAGCTACCAGATAATAAAGGGCATTATAAAAATTGGAACTGTAATACGAACCATAAATGGTATATTTATTCAGCACTCCTTTATTCAGCAACCAGATTGATCCAACAGCAACGGCCAGACTTATCATGAAAATCAAAATTCCAAGTAAAGATTTCGATACCGTAACTCTTTTCCTTTTCAGACCAAGGACAAATACAGTTACAAATAAAATACTGCTGAATATGATCAGAAATAAACTCATGCTTTGCGGGAAGTGTACCACCCATCTGCCAATCACATTAAAATAGAGCAAATCCGGAGTTTTCGGATCGATCAACTCTTGATTTCCAAAATGTTTAATGATGTCGACAGCATAACTGCCACTATGCTGCAAACTTCTTAAACTAATTGTTTCCGGTGTATCGTTCATGCTATGATAGTTCACAAAATCATCCAAAAAAGCTACATTAAAGCCCGACATACCGGCATCTTTAAAAATCGTAAAATCAGAACTATTTGGCATGAGTCGATAAACCTCATACGCCAATGAAGATGCAATGGGGTATCTTACCGCTTTAAAAAATTCGCTCATGATCCACCCGTTATTCGGGCTCACTTCATAAGTATAAGCCGGACCTGACGATCCGCGTGCTTCAAGGTTTAGCAATAAACCAACTTCCTTGGCCAACTTATTTTCATCTACAAAAGCTCTCGCTCCATACAAGCCTGATTCTTCGCCATCGGTGAATAAAAAAATGATGTCATTTTTAAAGCTTCCAAGCTCCTTTATTGTCCTTATGGTTTCGAGCATTGCCGAAACACCCGACCCATCGTCGGCAGCACCAAGCGTGTGAGGGGTTGAATCATAATGCGACACGATCATGATGGCTTTTGAGTTTTGTGTTCCTCTCAGAACGCCAATAATATTAAATACAGAGGCTGCCCTAAGACTTCTTCTGTCGATAATTACCGAAGCAGGTTGAATACTGGTTTCCAAGCCCATTTCATTCATGGAACTTACAATATAATTCATCACCATTTTATGCGCTTCAGTACCCATTGATCGTGGTTTATACGCGATTACATTTAAATGATCCAGAGCGCGATAAGCAGAAAATTCTTTTGAAGAACCTTCCGTTTTAACGGGTGCAGGGCCTTGAAAGGTAAGCAGGGAAATTATAAATATTAAAACAATTCCCGAAAGGAAAATAAAATTTTGGATTAATCTGCGCTTCATGGTATAGATTGGCTAAGGTTATCTTTCAAAAATAATGAATTTCCATCAATAAACCGTAACGAACAAGCAAGCTCTTATTTCAGGGGTGACACCCTGCAGGGTGTCACCCCTGTCTTGTCCTAAAATAGGTTTACACAAAAAGTAAACTTATGACAGGATTTATAATGTATGAAGAAAGTTTTAAATTAAGAGTTGTACGAGAAGTATTATCTGGTGCATTAACTCGAACAGAAGCTAAGCAGCTCTAT
>JAHIVC010000039.1 GCA_018816945.1 Bacteroidota bacterium
CCCTGTAATGTTCGAGTATTTATTATTTGAACGGGCAAGAGCGCATCATAAACACATTGTATTGCCCGAAGGTGATGATGAACGGATTTTAAGAGCTAGTGAAATACTGTTAAAGCGAAAAGCGGTCGATATCACCTTACTTGGAAACGAAGTAGAAATCTATAAAAAAGCAGAATTATTACAGTTAAAACTTAAAGGAGTAAATATCATTGATCCTTTTGATAATGATTTGATTAACGACTATTCAGCTACTTATTATAAATTAAGGAAAGAAAAAGGGGTTACTAAAGCAATAGCGATTGATTTGATGCAGGATGTGAGCTATTTGGGAACCATGATGGTTTATAAAGGTCACGCCGACGGAATGGTATCAGGTGCTGCACATACAACACAACACACCATTCGCCCTGCTTTTGAGTTTATCAAAACCAAACCTGGTTTTTCAATTGTATCATCAAGTTTTTTAATGTGTTTTGAAGACAAGGTTTTACTTTATGGAGATTGTGCCTTAAACACCAATCCAGATTCTGAACAATTGGCAGATATAGCCATCAGTACTGCCGATACTGCATTAATGTTCGGAATTGAACCGCGAATTGCAATGCTGTCTTATTCTACGGGTAAATCGGGTAAAGGTGCGGATGTTGAAAAAGTTAGGCAGGCTACCGAAATAGCCCGAAGCCGCCGACCTGATTTAAAAATTGAAGGGCCGATCCAATACGACGCAGCAATCGATCCAACTGTTGCCATCCAAAAGATGCCCAATAGTGAAGTTGCCGGTAAAGCCACGGTTTTCATTTTCCCTGACTTAAATACCGGAAACAATACTTACAAGGCAGTTCAACGTTCAGCCAATGCAGTTGCAGTTGGCCCTGTTTCACAGGGATTAAACAAACCAATCAACGATTTAAGCAGAGGTTGCACTGTTAAAGATATTGTAAATACTGTGTTGATTACTGCTATTCAGGCTCAGGAAAATAAATGAGATTTGCATCCTATTTAATATCTAGGAAGGAGTATCCAGAATAGTAAAATCTTCTTAAGCAGCAAATAGGACATTCATCTCATTTAATTCCATAAATTGTTCTTACTTTTGAAATTGAAATTTCAATTGTAATACAGCAGCACATCATGGATCATTTCTTTAAGCTTGGCTTTTTCCCTACTCCTCTTGAAAGGCTGAATAATCTGTCTGATCAATTTCCGGGCTATCAAATATTTATTAAAAGGGATGACCAAACCGGATTGGCAACCGGAGGGAATAAAACCCGCAAACTTGAATATTTAATTCAGGCAGCACTTAATCAATCGTGCGACACAATAATTACAGCCGGGGCCCAACAGTCAAATCATTGCAGGCAAACCGCCGCTGCCGCAGCCAAAGCAGGATTAAAATGTCACCTGGTTCTGGGTGGCAATCAACCAAAAGAATTTACCGGAAATTTACTTTTAAGTAAGCTCTTGGGCGCACATCTTCATTTTACCGGAGAAAACAGAAAAGGTGAAGATATTCCATTGATTGCTGCATCTTGTAAAAAAAATGGACAGCGTCCATATATCATTCCTTATGGTGGTTCTAATTCAATTGGCGCAATCGGCTATGTTCGTGCAATTAAAGAACTTCAGGACCAATTAAAAGAGCTACAACAACCTATTGATTATATTTATTTTGCAAGCAGTTCAGGAGGCACCCATGCAGGGATGTTGTTAGGAAAAGAACTTTATCAGCTTGATAGCGAAATTATAGGGATCTGTATTGATAAAGATGAAATCAATGGATTGAGCCTTAATCAAAACATTCTGAATATCATGAATGAGACTAAAAAAAGATTAAAAATAGCACACAACTTTAGTCTTGACGAAATTCATTTATTACTTGATTATGAAAAAGCTGGTTATGGCGTGTTGACAAATAACGAGATAAATGCCATCAAATTATTAGCAGAAAAAGAAGGAATTCTTCTTGATCCGGTTTATACAGGACGTGCATTTTATGGTATGATCAATCAGATCATAAATCAAAAAATCAAGTCAGGTTCATCCGTTCTTTTCTGGCATACAGGTGGCTTCCCCGCAACTTTTAATTATACAGCTCAGTTATCAATATAAACACTAACTCATGGCTCTTCTGATTATCTGCAACGATCGTGATTTAAGTCCCTGGACGTCTGCTTTAAAAAATATCGATCCCGAAATTGATCTTCGTGTATATCCTGAAGAAGGAAATTTGGAGGATATTGAATTTGTGATTTGCTGGAAACATCCATGGGGAATTCTGAAACGTTATCCAAACCTAAAAGCTATCTCATCGTTGGGTGCCGGAGTTGACCATTTGCTAATTGATCCTGATTTACCTTTAAATATCCCAATTGTCAGAATCGTAGATCCTGAACTTGCTCATGCCATGAGTGAATTTGTGATTGGTTTGATATTTAATCATTTACGCTCTTTTACCCAATATCACGAAAATCAAAAACATAATATTTGGAAAGTCAACAATTTTCAAATTGCCCCTAATGTTCAGGTTGGCATCATGGGAATGGGTGTTTTAGGGCAGGATTTAGCCATCAAATTAGCTGCCATTGGTTTTAATGTTGTTGGTTGGGCCCAATCGCGAAAAGAATTAAAAAATGTAAAAGTTTACAAAGGATCGGATGAGTTCGATGAATTTCTGTCGGAAACGAATATTTTGGTATGCCTTCTTCCCTTAACTGAAAAAACAAAAAATATACTTAATAAAGATACCTTTTTAAAAGTTAAGGATCAGGCTTTTATCATTAATGTGGCCAGGGGTCATCATTTGGTTGATGAAGATCTGATTGAAATGATTGATAACAATAAACTTTCAGGTGCAAGTTTAGATGTTTTTCGTGTTGAACCTTTGCCCAAAAATCATCCGTTTTGGACCCATCTAAAAATTAATATAACTCCTCATATCGCAAGCCTGACCAATCCTATTTCAGTGGCTCCTCAAATAATTGAGAATTATAGGCGGGCAAAGGCAAATCAACCTTTATTAAATCGGGTTTCTACCCAATTAGGATATTAAGGTAAATATAGGCCATTCTTCCTTTTAGTTTCAGCAATTGCTGATATTTCAATAGGTGATCCACCGGGTATTTTTGCTACCTGTAGGCATAGTCGGGCAGGGAAAATTTCGTCGGTAAAAAAATCGCGATAAGCTTCATTTACAAAATCATAATCATTTAAATCCATTAAAAATATTTGAACCATCACCAAATCTTTATAATCCATTTTATAGTCTTTTAAAATGGTACCAATATTTTTCATACACTGGCGCGTCGATTCTTTAATATCACCAACCACCAACTCCCCGGTTTCATCGCGGGCAATCTGTCCGGCAATATATAAGGTTTCATTCACCATTCTGGCTTTACTGTATGGTGGTACAGAACCTTCACCGGGTTGTTCCTCTGCAATGACTGAGGTCAGCATAAAAAAACTAATCA
>JAHIVC010000040.1 GCA_018816945.1 Bacteroidota bacterium
CCATAAGGAATGGCTATCCATACATTATCCTAACCAGAGAAGATGGAATTGTTTTTAAAATTGTTGAAAATAAAATTAAAGCTGACAAAAAACTTATGCTCCATTCTTTAAACTCACTTTACGACCCATATGATCTTGATATTATAGAAGTGAAAGAAGTATGGAAATTTGTTCATTATATTAGCTCTGAAATGCCACAACCAAATCAAGAAAAACAAGACTTTGTCGCTACAGTTAAGCAACTAAGAAAAGAGGTTCATGCTATTCAAACTCAATTAAATATATAATTACACCTATTTTTTCTGATGCTGTACGCTGTTATTGATGTAGAGACAACGGGTTTAAGCCCTAGGACAGAAAAGATTACTGAAATCGCAATTTATACCCACAACGGAGAAAGGATTATTGAAGAGTTTTCTACACTAATAAACCCCGAAATAAAAATTCCATTTCAAATTACGCGGCTGACTGGTATCAATAATCAAATGGTAAAAGATGCCCCTAAGTTTTATGAAATTGCGAAAAAAATAATTGAAATCACAGAAGGAAAGATCCTTGTTGGGCATAATGTTTCTTTTGATTATAATTTTATTAAAAGTGAATTTAAAAGTCTCGGCTATGACTTTAATAGCAAAACATTGTGTACAGTCAAACTTGCGCGTAAACTCATACCCGGGAAAAAATCATATGGATTAGGAAATTTATGCAAAGAACTTAACATTCAAATACTGGATAGGCATCGAGCCTCAGGAGATGCATTGGCTGCAACAAAAGTGTTAGAATTATTATTATCTATTGATCAAGCAGCTGCTGATAAATCATTAAAAGGCTTCAACTCAAATCTAAGCAAATCTATAGTTCAGCAACTTCCAGAAAAGGCCGGAGTATATTATTTCTACAACACTAAACAGGCATTAATTTACGTTGGCAAAAGCAAGAATATTCAGTCAAGGGTATTATCTCATTTAAGCAATAATCTTACCCGAAAAGCTGTTGAAATGAAAGATGCAATTGCTGATGTTGATTATAAAATCACAGGAAGTGAATTGGTAGCCTTGCTGCTGGAATCACACGAAATAAAAGCTCATAAACCTTTATTTAACAGCGCTCAAAGAAGAACCTTATATAATTATGGTCTGTATAAATTCAAAGATGATATTGGTTATATACAATTAAATATCCTCAAATTAATTGATGGTACTGTTCCTATTACGTCTTACACTACCATGAATGAAGCAAAACAACATCTGTACGATTTGGTTGAAGAATATCAATTATGCCAAAAGCTTTGTGGCCTTTATGAATCAGATAGAGCATGCTTTCATTACCAGATTCATCAATGCAAGGGTGCGTGTGTTCAAGAAGAAACACCTATTGATTATAACCTACGTGTGAACAACGCAATCAAGAATTATCAATTCAAAAATGATAGTATATTAATAATTGATAGAGGACGAAATGATGAAGAGAAATCTGTTATAAAAATTGAGAAAGGAAAATATCTGGGTTTTGGGTTTTTCCCAGTGAATGGAGACAAAATAACAGCTGAAGAACTAAATAATTACATTAAAAAATACAATGACAATAAAGATGTTCAACAGATTATCAAAAGCTATTTAAGGAGAAATAATGTTGAAGCTATTATAAATCTAGATACCTAATCTTTTGCATTCTAGGTATTTTTCTGTTTATTATTAGCATTCATGAGTTTAAAAAAGTTATCTCCACTTAATTTTGTAATAGTAATTTTATGGCTTTATATTAAAACAAATATTATTTATATCTTCACAAATAACAGTAATCAAAATATTATAGAATTACCTCCCAATGAGTAATCCAAAACTTTAAATTATAGTTTTAAATTCTCTGCACTTGATTTAGCCATAAAATCTACCATTTAGTATAACATTTTTCACTGATTGACTTTTTTATTAAATCGTCTACTTGTTTTGAAGTTATAATTCAATAACTTGCATTGTATAATTGTTTAAATTAATAAACCAAACAACTTTAAATATTATGAATGCACCAAAATTCTTAATTAAAATTTATCTGAAAGCGATTGTGACATGCATTGTAATTACAGCTAATGTGCAAGTCTACTCTCAAAAGATAATCGAACAAACTTCGGCCGAACTAAGGCTAAAATGGTATGATCAAAATGAAGAATTAAAAGAAAACTCATTATTTAAAAACCTGCCATGGCAATTTATTGGACCGACCAATGTAAGTGGAAGAATGACAGATGTGGCTGTTGTTTCACCAAAAGGAAAAAACTACACCATATATATAGCCGGGGCATCTGGAGGTATCTGGAAAACAGATAATGAAGGAACAACCTGGGTTCCTGTTTTCGAAAATGCCATGTCGACGTCTATTGGAGATCTGGCCATCGATCCGCAAAACCCAAACACCATTTGGGCCGGGACAGGAGAAGCAAATATTTTTAGAAGTTCTCAGGCCGGAGCCGGTATTTACCGCTCAAAAGATGCTGGAAAAACATGGGAACATTTAGGCTTAATAAACACCAATACAATTTCCAGAATAATTGTTCATCCTACTAATTCAGATATAGTTTATGTCGCCGCTGGCGGACATGAATGGACAAATAATAAGGATCGCGGATTATATAAAACCATTGATGGTGGAAAATCTTGGAAGAAGATCCTTTACATCGATGATAAAACAGCTGCCAATGATTTAATAATGGATCCGAATAACCCGGAAATTCTTTATGCCTCAACATGGCAAAGAATCAGAAAACATTGGAATGACCCACGTAGCGAAAAAGATTATAAAGGAAGTGCGATATACAAGAGCACTGATGGCGGAAATAGCTGGGATGCAATTAATTCAGGACTTCCTGATGCTGCTGATAGAGGCAGAATAGGAATTGATTTATGCAAAGCACACCCCAACGTACTATACGCATTTGTAGATAATTATGAAAAATTACAGGCAAATGAAGAATTTAATGATCAAACGGATGCTTATGGACGGCCAAGTAGTGGTAGAATAAAAGGTGCAACTGTTTATCGCTCGGACAATTCAGGTGGGTCGTGGAAGCAGGTTAGTGAAGAATCAACTTACATGGAAAATATATCAGGAACCTATGGATGGGTGTTTGGGCAAGTACGTGTTGATCCAATTAATCCTGATAAAGTTTATGTTATGGGATTAGCATTAAATGTTTCGACCGATGGTGGAAAATCATTTAAACCGCTTAGAGGAATGCACAGTGATCATCATGGTCTTTGGATTGATCCTGAGAATACAGACTATTTAGTAAATGTAAATGATGGAGGGATTGCCATTTCTTATGATGGTGGTAAAAATTTCAGAACCTTTTACAATAATTTACCACTCGTTCAATTTTTCAATGTTAATTATGACATGGATGAGCCATTTCATGTTTATGGATCAATTCAGGATCATGGCAGCAGAAAAGGAGTTGTTAACTTAAGCCAAGGACGTTCAAAAATCCCGAGTGTTGCATTTTCAAATGCTCCAGGAGGTGAAGGTAGTAACCATTTTATTGACCCGACTAATCCTGACATTGTTTATTCTGCTGGTTTTTATGGCACTATTACACGTTCAAACGTAAAAACAGGAGTTAACAAAAATATCATGCCGCCAGTCCCTGAAGGGATTGACAAACTACGCGGACAATGGCTCGCTCCCTTTATTATTTCGCCCCATAATTCTCAAATTTTATATCATGGAACTCAGGTAATTCACCGATCATTTAACATGGGTGAAAACTGGGAGCAAATTAGTCCTGATTTAACCTATAACCTAGAGGAGAAGAAGGGAGACATTCCATATCAAACAATTTTTAGCATCTCGGAATCAGCACTCAAGTTTGGATTAATATATGCCGGAACAGATGATGGAAGGATTTGGGTAACAAAAAATAGTGGGACAAACTGGAAAGAAATAAATAAAGGACTTCCTTATAGAAAATGGATATCTCAAGTAGAAGCATCAAAGTTCGAGCTTGGCACAGTCTATCTAACACAAAATGGTAAACGCGAGGACGATTTCACTGCTTACCTATGGAA
This sequence comes from Bacteroidota bacterium, assembly GCA_018816945.1. Lineage (NCBI taxonomy): Bacteria > Pseudomonadati > Bacteroidota > Bacteroidota bacterium. The sequence goes on from JAHIVC010000040.1 coordinate 4,062, forward strand.
ATCAACTGAATTTGGAGAGACATGGAAGGATATTTCCACAAATATTCCTTGCGGACCTGTTAATGTAATTAGAGAAGATCCACAGAATAAAAATATATTATATGTTGGAACGGATTTCGGAGCATATGTTTCAATAAATGGAGGTCAAGATTGGAATACCTTATCTGGCAATTTCCCAACCACTTATGTTCATGATTTGGTTGTGCATCCTAGAGATAATATTTTGGTAGCAGCTACTCATGGCAGAGGAATTTGGGTAATGGATGTATCCTATATTCAAAACTTAAATGATTCGATCCTTAATCTGGATTGTGAAATCATCAATATCAGTGAAGGACAATTACCTTATAGCCCTGAACGTTGGTATGCAAATACAGCCAAGTTTCCTCAAATTGGGTTTTATCTTAAACAAGCCCAATCCCTTACAATTTCAATTAAAAACATTGAGGATAAAATTGTGTTTGAATCAACTAATCAAAAAGATAAAGGATTAAACTTTCTTGAATGGAATTTACAGGATTCTGAAACTAAAAAACTTGTCAATGAAGGTAAATATATCTTGATCATTAAAGGTGAAACATTTGAGTTAAAAAAAGAGTTCAATGTACTAATTTTCAAAGATTAAGGACATCATATCTATAATATACACTCAAAGTTTGTAATTATATTTATTATAAGGACTCACAATTACGGTCATTGTGAGTCCTTTTTTATTAACCTGTTACAATAGCCTTATCAGTAGCTATCGATTTAGATCAATAAAATTATTCCTCTAAATAACATTTAACCATCAACTCTTTATTTCTAATTAAATATTATATTTGCTCCATATTTCGGGGTGTAGCGCAGCCCGGTTAGCGCGCGTCGTTCGGGACGACGAGGCCGGAGGTTCGAATCCTCTCACCCCGACTAATTTCTTGATTATAAACATTCTCTTTCTTACCTTCCATAATCTGATCAATCCCAAACTCTGATTTATTAACAAGACATTGTCTATATCTATTTATTTATAAAAATAATTATGGCAAAAAAAACATAACTTTGATTGTATACCTATGAATTGAGCTTATCTCTATGAAGAATTTTTTTCTTTCGTTTATTTTTCTACTTATTTTTAATCAAAGTGCAGCCCAAAAACCATTTACCAAAGAAATTGGCATTTATACTGATAACGACTCATACATCAGCCTATTTAATGATGGATATTACACCAATGGTGTTACACTTTTTTACAAATTCATCCCAAAATCTCAAAATACAACTTTTCCGAAAAAAATAATCGAATATAATTTAGGGATTAAAATGTACACTCCAAGAAAAGGAACTGCTCCATTAATTACAGATCAAGACAGACCTTTCGCCGGATATCTATTTGGTAAAGCCTTTGTAAATTATTTTTATAAAAACGAATCTTTTTTAAAAGCTGGCATAAGCTTGGGTATTATTGGACCCTCTTCTGGTGGCGGAAAGATTCAGAACTCTGTCCATAAATTATTAGGAATGTATGAAATTAAAGGATGGGAATATCAAATTCAAGACTTGTTGGCACTAAATGCTCATTTTCTGTTTTCAAAAAAAATATTTCGTATTTGTAGTGAGAGGATTGATCTGCAAGCGCTTACTGAAGTCAATTTAGGCACAGTTGAAACCAATGGCAGTATTGGGTTTATAAATAGATTGAGTATATTCCCAGTAAATAAAATCTACAATTCCGGACTTTTTGGAAGTCTTATTGATTCGAGAGCATTGAAAAAGAGTCAACGAATCTCCGAATTTTTTCTTTTTGTCAAGCCCATGATACATTATAGAATTTATGATGCCACCATCCAAGGGAGCATTTTTAATGATAAAAGTCCCGTTACATTTGGGATAGAGCCAATATTGTACTCTTTGGAAACCGGTGTGATTTTTCAGTTATATCGGGTAAATTTAAAATACTCGGTTACTTTTAATGGAATTGAGGTTTTAAATGATAAGGTAAAGCGTCAGACTTATGGAAGTATTGATATTTCATATATTTTTTAAACTGTAATGATATTTTAATTAAAATATAATCCTTATCACAAATGAAAACTAAATTCTTACTTATAATACTGTTTTTTACTATAATCGCTCAGAATCTGTATTCTCAGAAACTATTCACACGAGAAATTGGAATTCAGAGCGATAATGATACTTATGTTTCCTTATCAGAAGACAAATATTATACTAACGGTTTAATGTTTTTTTATCGATTTATTCCTAAAAAAGTGAATCCTGAAATCACTAAACAGGTGATTGAATTCCGAATTGGGAACAAAATGTACACTCCGTCATCGGCCAACAAACCGAATCCTGAAGACCACGATCGCCCATTTGCCGGTTATACATTTGCACAAGCGCAGATAAGCAAATTTTACAAGAACGAATCTATGTTTAGATACGGTGCACAAATTGGAATAATGGGGCCGGCAAGCGGTGTTGGAGCATTTCAAGAACTCATGCATAATTTTATTGGCTGGTACAGTGTTAAAGGATGGGAACATCAAATTACCAATACCATTGGCTTAAACGTTAATGTAATGTATTCAATGAAATTAACTAATTACCTGAGCAAGCAAGCCGATATCAATCTTTACTCTCTTGCAAATATTGGAACAATTCAAACGAATATTGCTTTCGGATTCTGGAACAGAATTAGTATTCTTCAATTAAATAAAACATTCGAATCAAACATTTTTGGTGCCTCAATTGTTCAAGACAGAAAAATCAAATCAGAAAGAAAATCTGATTTCTTTTTCTTCTTTAAACCACAGGTAGAATATCACCTTTATGACGCTAGTATTCAAGGTAGCATGTTTAACGATAAAAGTCCTGTTACTTACGGCATTGAGCCTCTTCAAATGACACTTGAATTTGGTCTAATGTTTCAATTTGAAAGAGCAAATATATGGTATTCTGTTACCTTACAAAGTAAGGATGTAAAAAATGATCTTGTTGAGCGATATGCATGGGGTAGCTTAAAATTATCATGGATGATATAGAATTGAAAGCATAAACGTTCACTTAATTTATTAAACAATTCCCTCATTAGCCTAAATTAATTTCAGTTAAATGCCTATGAAAAAGATTTTAATAGTTGATGATAACCCTAGAGACTTAATTTCTTATACAGCCATTCTAAGTAATTGCAACGAAGAATATAAGGTTTTGACCACTGAAAATGGAAATAAAGGTATAGAAATAGCGACAGAAGAAAATCCAGATATCATCATTATTGATGTTAAATTACCTGATGTTGATGGCTTTAGAGTTTGTGGGATACTAAAAAATGATGCTTCTACAAGTCATATTCCGATTATAATGATATCCGCATATGGAACTAACACCAACAATAGACTTAATTCACTAAATGCCGGAGCTGAAAGTTTTTTGTCAAAACCTATTGATGCTGAGGAACTCCTGGGTCAATTAAAAGTTTTATTCCGTCTAAAGGAGATTGAGGATAATCTTAAAAAAGAAAGGAATAAATTTGAAAGGATAGCCCTATCAAAAACAAATAAATTAAAAGAAGTAAACAACTATTTAAACCTTCAAATACGAAGAATGCCAATTGGTTTGATTAGCTGGGACACAAATTTTAAAATTAAATCATGGAATCCGGCAGCCACGCAAATTTTCGGATATTCATCGAAAGAATCAATCGGAAAATCACCTTTAAACCTCATCCTACCTCCTGAATTTAAAAAACCGGTTAAGGCCATTTGGAAACGTCTAATGAGTGGTGACAAATCGGCCAATAGTATAAATAAAAATCTAACTAAAAGTGGTAAAACAATTATCTGCGAATGGACAAATACTCCTTTAACCAATGATATTGGAGAAGTAATAGGAGTTCTATCTATGGTAAAAGATATTACAGCCCAACACTTTCAAAACAAACTTGAAAATGCCATTACATCGCTAAATAAGAGTTTATTGTCCGCCCTTGGAAAAGATTTTTTAACACAATTCGTTCTACAATTAGCAAGTATTCTTGAGGCAGAGTTAACATTTATTGGCATATTAAACAAAGATCAAAAAGGAATTACAACGATTTCTGTAAGTAAAAATGGCTCAATCTCAAACAATTTCACCTATTTATTGAAAAACTCCCCTTGTGAAAAGGTTATAAATAACAAAATTTGTTCTTATGCTTCAAATGTAACTGTATTATTTCCATATGACGAAAGACTCAAGAATTTTAATATTCAAGGTTATGTGGGAGTACCCTTATGTGATAACCATGGAAATGTTGTAGGAATCGTAGTTGCATTGTTTCAAAATATCATTTCCGAAGTTGGGTTTTGTGAATCCATCATACAAATATTTGCACCAAGGGCAGCTGCAGAATTAGAGCGGATAAAGTTTGAAAAGGCCATTCATGATAGTGAGAAACAATTCAGGCGAACTGTTGAAGAATTCCCTTATCCATTAGCACTCACAAAAGGCAACAAATATGTATATCTAAACAGAAAATTTAGTTCTGTATTTGGTTATACTCTGAACGATATTCCTACTACAAATGATTGGTTTAAAATGGCTTATCCGAATAATGAATATAGAGAGCTCGTGAGAACATCCTGGAATCAAGCTGCTGAAGTCGCTATTGAGAATGGCACAGAAATTAAAACACAGGAATGGAAACTCTTTACAAAGGAAGGGATTGAAAAAACTTGCGAACATAATATGGTCCCATTAGGTGAAGAATCTCTCATAGTTCTGAACGATATTACTAAACGCAAAAGAGCAGAATTAATTCAGGTTATTTTATATCAAATTTCAAATGCTGCCAATACCTCGAATGATTTGACCGAATTTCTGGGTTTAATCAGACATCATCTTTCGAATGTATTAGATACCACTAATTTTTATGTGGCCTTTATTGACGAAGAAAAGAACCTTTTATATACCCCATTTGAGGTTGATGAAAAAGATAATATTAACACCTGGTCTGCTGAAAAATCTTTAACAGGTTACGTAATAAAAAACATCATTCCACTATTCATAACAAAGGAAGAAATACTTCAGATGCATCGGTCAGGTGAAATTGATATGATTGGAACAATCCCGGAAGTTTGGGTTGGGGTTCCTCTTATTCTTGACGATAAAGTTTTGGGGGCTTTTGTGGTTCAAAGTTATACTGACCCAAACGCTTACGACAGAAAAGATGTAAATTTACTTCAATTTATCTCTCACCAAATAAGCATTTCTATTCAAAGAATTAGACATGGTGAGGCACTTGAAAATGCCTTGGAAAAAGCAATAGAATCAGATCGCTTAAAATCGGTGTTTTTATCAACTATGTCGCATGAGTTGAGAACTCCATTAAATGCAATAATTGGATTTTCAGAACTAATTGACTCAACAACAGATACTCAGGATTTACTGAGATTTGCAAAAACCATCTTCAATAGTGGAACCCTCCTATTAGAACTTGTTGAAGGATTGTTCGATATTACGCTAATTGAAGCAGGTGAAATAAAGATTGATAAAAAAATTCATAATTTAAAATCTATCATTGATGATGTTGTCGAATTAATTAAGGCTGAACAGGTAAAAACTGATAAAAAAATGCTCTCTTTCGAGATAGGGGATTATCCATTTCATCGAGAAATGGCAATCTTTACTGACAATCAGAAACTCAAACAAATTCTGCTCAATTTATTAAAGAACGCATTAAAATTTACACATTTTGGCTCAATCAGACTTGATGTATCAATAGAAATAATTGAACAAAATACATTTATTAAATTCAAGGTAAGTGATACTGGTATTGGGATACCAAAAGACAAATTCAAACTCATATTTGATATTTTTAGACAAGCGGATGATACCCACACAAGAAAATATGGTGGAGCCGGAATAGGATTATCAGTAACCCAAAAGCTTACGTTGTTATTAGGCGGTAAAATTGATGTAGAGTCCGAGGTTGGTAAAGGAACTACCTTCACTGTATTAATTCCCACGATAACCATTAATACGAAACAAGAATCAATTGGTTTAGATAAAGATAATCTGGAGATGGTTTTTCCACAAAAATCAATTCTGATAGTAGAAGATGATCCTTCCAGCATGAATTTATTAAAAGTGCATCTAAGGAAATTAGATGTAAAAATATTGCATGCCAAGAATGGTAAGGAAGCTATTGACTTATTCTCCAAAAACAAACATCATATTGATCTGGTACTGATGGATATAAATATGCCGGTTATGAATGGGTTTGATGCTACACTTGTAATTAAAAAGAATTATCCGTTTGTTCCAATAATCGCTCAAACAGCTTATGCTATTGCCGGTGATCGTGAAAGAGCAATCGCATCAGGATGTGACGACTATATATCAAAACCAATAAACGGCACCAAGTTGGTTGAACTGATAAAAAAATACCTCTAACTTAATTCAGCGTAATTCAATCAAAATGGGCATTACTATTCACTATTCTATTTTGAAATGTTTCAATGTATGAGAGAAAAATAATTATTTTACCTTTGATGTCTAAATTAGTTGGAAATGCATGAATTATCAATTGCCATCAATATTATTGAAATTGTGAATGAAGAAGCGGCGAAAGCAAAAGCAAAGCGGGTTACGGATATTGAACTTGAAGTAGGCAGTTTATCAGGAATTGAGATTGAGGCACTTGAACTTGCCTTGGAAGTTTCGGTTAAAGAGACTATCATGCAACATGCAATACTAAAAATTGTTCGAAAACAAGCCATGGCTCATTGTAATAGTTGTAAATCCGACTTTAGTTGTGAATCATTATTCGACCCATGCCCTACTTGTAATGGATTTGATTATAAGGTTTTTCAAGGTCAGGAAATGATTGTAAAATCCCTTGCAATCGAGTAACTTAACTTTTGATTTAGGTACAACAATTTAAAATATTTCTTTTGCTATAGCTTTTATATTATCAGAAATACCGATGGTAAAATAATGAATTGCAGGTACTCCAAACTTTCTCAATTCTTTTGATTGTTCTATGCCCCATTCGATTCCAACCTGAAAAGCCTCTTTGTCGGTTTTGCATTTACCAAGCTCTTTTACAAGTTCATCTGGAATATCAATACTGAACACTTTTGGAAGCAATGCAATATCTTTAAGTGTTGAAATTGGCTTAAGACCGGGAATAATTGGCACATTAATCCCAATATCACGGCATCCTTTAACAAAATCAAAATACTTTTGATTATCATAAAACATTTGAGTGACAATATAATCTGCACCGGCATCTACTTTTTTCTTTAAATAAGCTAAATCATAATCTATATTTGGTGCTTCTATATGCTTTTCAGGATACCCGGCTACGCCAATAGAAAAATCAGTTGTTGTTTTATTCTCTAAGTGTTCATCCAGATATTTGCCCTGATTCATATTGATTATTTGTTCAACCAATTCTGAAGCATTTGCATGCCCGTCCTCTTCAGCCTGAAAATACTTTTGTCCTTTTAACGGATCGCCCCTTAAAACCAATAAATCTTTTACCCCCAAAAAATGCAGATCTATCAAAGCATATTCTGTAGCGTCTTTTGTAAACCCACCACAAATGATATGCGGTACTACATGAACTGATGGATATTTATACTTTATTGCTGCTGAAATTGCAACTGTTCCGGGACGTTTGCGTACCGTCTTTCTTTCCAAGAGCCCCCCGGGATGTTTTTTGTAAATGGTTTCCTCTTGATGATAGGTAATATTAATATTTAATGGGTTAAACTCCATTAAATTATCAATGGTATTATAAATTGAATCAATATTATGACCCTTTAAAGGAGGAAGTAATTCAAATGAAAAATAAGGACTTTCAGCCTTAATAAAATGCTCAATAACTTTCATATATTTATTTGTAATTTAAATTCGAATTTAATAATCGTTCAGTTTCTTCAATACTAAAATCTTTTCTTCTGGCATAATCAATAACCTGATCTTTTCCGATCCTACCTACATTAAAATACTGGGATTCAGGATGTGAAAAATAATACCCACTAACTGACGCAGCCGGATACATGGAAAAATTTTCAGTAAGTGTAATTGGAATATGCTTTTCTACCTCAAGTAAATTGAAAAGTGTTTTCTTTTCAGAGTGCTCCGGACAAGCAGGATAACCAGGAGCCGGCCGAATACCTTGGTACGTTTCTTTCAATAATTCCTTTATGTTTAGAGATTCGTCGGGAACATATGCCCACTCATTTTTCCTGACCTGCTCATGCATGAGTTCTGCGAACGCTTCAGCAAGTCGATCTGCTAAAATCTTCAACATAATTGCACTGTAATCATCCATATCTTCTTCGTACTGCTTAACCCATTTTTCAATTCCGATACCGCAAGTAACTGCAAATCCTCCAATATGATCAACGATATCATTTTCTTTTGGTCGAATAAAATCAGCCAAAGATAAATTTGAATATTCCTCCGCCTTTAACTGCTGATTTCTTAAAAATCTAAGATGATTAATAATTTCGGATCGTTTCCCATCAGAATAAATTTCAACATCCTCTCCAATTGAGTTACATGGATAAAACCCAATAACTCCTTCTGCCACCAACATCTCATTTTCTATTATCTTATCCAAAAACAATTGAGCTTCATCAAATATCTTCTTTGCTTCACTTCCCTTGATGGGATCCTCAAATATCTGAGGGTATTTTCCATTAATTTTCCAGGCATGGAAAAAGAAGGTCCAATCAATATACTTTCTGATTTCCCTTAAATCGAAGTTTTTAAAGACTTTAACCCCAAGCATTTTGGGTGTTAAAACGGAATATTGATCCCAGTTCAAGCGCAGTTTGTTTTTCTTTGCTGATTCAAAATCAATGGTTTCCTCTTCCTTTTTATTATTATGTTTTTTTACAAGTTCGAAATACTCATCCTTTATTTCCTTATGAAATGCTTCATGATGTTCAACCGACAACAAACTGGATGCAACGGTCACAGCTTTTGATGCATCCCTCACATGAATGACAGGGAATGAATACTTAGGTGCAATTTTTACTGCTGTGTGGATTTTTGAAGTAGTCGCACCGCCAATCAATAAAGGAATTTTCAAACCTTGTCGTTCCATTTCTGTAGCTACATCCACCATTTCCTCAAGAGAAGGCGTAATTAATCCACTTAGCCCAATGATATCAACCTTTTCATCGATGGCCGTTTGCAATATTTTTGAAGCAGGAACCATCACCCCCAAATCAATGACCTCATAATTGTTACATGCAAGTACCACTCCAACAATGTTTTTCCCAATATCGTGCACATCACCCTTAACAGTGGCCATTAAAATTTTTGCCTGAGCTATACTTTCGGTATTCGCTTCTTTCTCTTGTTCAATATATGGAAGAAGTTTAGCAACACCCTTTTTCATTACACGGGCACTTTTTACAACCTGTGGAAGAAACATTTTACCGGAACCAAATAAATCGCCTACCACGTTCATTCCATCCATTAATGGTCCTTCAATGACTTCCAAAGCCCTGGGATACAAAAGCCTGGCTTCCTCAACATCCGCTTCGATAAAATCAACAATTCCTTTCACAAGAGCATGTTTTAATCGCTCCTGAACACTTTGGTTCCGCCATGCATCCTTTTTTACGGCAATATTTTCCTTTTCTCCAACTTGATCCGCATAAGCAACCAAACGTTCAGTGGCATCCTTTCTGCGGTTAAGAATCACGTCTTCAATAAGTTTTAACAGCTCAGCAGGGATATCGTCATAAATCTGCAACATGCCTGGATTTACGATCCCCATATCCAATCCTGCTTTGATAGCATGATATAAAAAAGCGGAATTCATTGCCTCACGAATTACATTGTTCCCTCTGAATGAGAAAGATAGATTGCTAACTCCACCGCTTACTTTTGCATAAGGAAGATTTTCCTTTATCCATTGAGTTGCCTTGATGAAATCAACTGCATAATTATTGTGTTCGTCAATACCAGTTCCAATGGTTAATATATTGGGATCGAAGATGATATCTTCTGGTGGGAAATGAATCTGTTGTGTAAGAATATTGTATGCCCATTGGCAAATAGCTATTTTTTGTTCATAATTAGCAGCTTGACCTTGCTCATCAAAAGCCATCACAACCACGGCAGCACCATACATTCTGATGGTAGTTGCATGATCGATGAAGGCTTGTTCACCTTCTTTTAAGCTTATTGAATTAACAATGGCTTTGCCTTGTACACATTTTAAACCTGCTTCAATTACTGACCATTTCGAGGAATCAATCATGACCGGCAATCTGGCAATGTCCGGCTCTGATGCTAATAAATGTAAGAATTTGGTCATTTCAGTTTCCGCATCCAGCATGGCATCATCCATACTTACATCTAAAACCTGCGCACCTCCTTCAACCATATCACGCGCAACAGAAAGTGCTTCCTCGTATTTTTTTTCTCTGATGAGTCTGGCAAACTTTATTGAACCACTTACGTTCGTTCGCTCTCCAATATTTATAAAATTACTCTCCTTATAAATCTTTAATGGCTCTAACCCACTTAGATGAAGCTGCGGAAGTTTTACAACCGGACGGTGAACTGAAGCCTTTTCTGCAACTGCAACAATGGCTTTAATATGCTCAGGAGTAGTACCACAGCAACCTCCAATAATATTTACAAATTGGTTATCCAGAAAATCCTTAATTTGAACAGCCATCATTTCTGGCGTTTCATCGTACTCACCAAACTGGTTTGGCAAACCGGCATTTGGATGGGCACTAATGAAAGCTGGTGATTTTGCAGCCAATTCAGCCAGATAAGAACGAAGCTCCTTTGCCCCCAATGCACAATTTAATCCAATACTAAGCAAATCAATGTGAGAAACAGAATGCATAAATGCTTCAACTGTTTGGCCCGACAGTGTGCGTCCACTTGCATCAGTAATTGTTCCAGAAATCATGACAGGAATTCTTATATTCTTCTCCTTCAACAACTTCTCAATCGCATAAATTGCAGCCTTGGCATTTAAAGTATCAAAAATGGTTTCTACCAAAAATATATCTACTCCACCTTCCAACAGTCCGCTTGCTTGCTCATAATAAACCGATACCAAATCATCAAAACTGACCGCACGATAACCAGGGTCCTCAACCTTTGGAGACATTGATGCGGTTTTATTGGTTGGACCAATAGCTCCTGCAACAAATCGTGGTTTTTTAGGATTTAATAGAGTAAACTCATTGGCTGCCTCATAAGCAATTTTTGCAGCTGCAATATTTATTTCCTTGGCTAATCCTTCCATCTGATAATCAGCCATAGAAATGGCATTGGCATTAAAAGTATTGGTTTCAATAATATCAGCACCTGCTTCAAGATATTGCCGATGGATTTCTTTGATTATTTGAGGTTGAGTCAAATTAAGTAAATCATTATTCCCTTTTAAATCGGTGGGATAATTTTTAAATCGACTTCCTCGAAAATCAGTTTCATTTAATTTAAATCCTTGAATCATGGTTCCCATTGCACCATCAAGTACAAGAATTCTTTCCTTAATTTCTTTATATATATTTTTCTGCTCTCTCATTATAAGTTATTAAGTATTTGATAAATACACATAGCCACCATTGCATAAAGCAATGGAATTCAGAAATATCACAAAAGGTGATTAAAAAATAATGTGTATTCGTTTGTTCATAATTATTGTGTTTACTTATCATTATCCACCTTCGGCGGATTAGGTTGTAGCACCTTTTTCTTAGTAAGAATGGTTGCTAGAGGTTCGCAGAGCCTAATCTCTCCCCTCTTCTCTATAAATCAAACACCTTTATTGAAAGGATGATTTGAATATGAAGCAAATGTATATTACTTGGGAATAAAATACAAATTTATTTGAAACAATTTTAAATAACAGAGGTCACGTACACAAGCAAATGGTCTGCTATTTTTCTATATTTCAGGGTGTAAGCTTGCGAAACAGTTTTGGTCGAGAGCACACTTTGAATTACACCATCTGCCTGAATACTAAATGGTTTTACATGTATATTTTTCCGAAAATCTATATTCCCTTTACCATACATTTTAAAAATGGCCTCTTTAGCCGACCAGATTAAGAATAAACTTTCCAATAAATTTCCATCATCTTCTATAAAATCATTTTCACTTGGCGAAACGAATTTATGTCTTATTTTCAAAATTCTGGGATGAATCCCTTCAATATCAATCCCAACTTTCAGAAAACGGCTTAAAATTACGGCCACGAACTTTGAGGTATGAGAAATAGAAATTTGATGAATCCCATCACTAATGAATGGTTGTCCGTTATTTTCGTAAACAATTAAATGCTTGCTATTTTCTGATAATTTATCCAAAATAATTCTACTTGCCAACCATTGCTTTTTACGATTTTCGTTTCGCATGGTATTAAAAACGATTTTTTCATTTTCAGTCAGATTAGTACAATCTAGTAAGAAATCAACTGATTCTTGGATTTCCCAAATCCCCAGTTTAGCTTTATGATTTTCTATTTCATTATTAAAAACAAGAGGCATATTTCAGAATATAATTAACGTATTGAAATAAGAGGACAATCTCCTTTTGATCTTCCAAAGATATTGATTAATTTTGCTGGCGCAAATTGAAGAACTAAATTAATGATTAATAAAATGATAGAAACTAAAACAGATTATAAAGTAGCAAATATAAAATTGGCTGAATTTGGAAGAAAAGAAATTGAAATAGCTGAAAAAGAAATGCCAGGTTTGATGTCGATCAGAAGAAAATATTCGGCTGAAAAACCACTCAAAGATGTACGAATTACTGGATCATTGCACATGACCATTCAAACTGCCGTACTTATTGAAACACTTGTTGAATTAGGAGCAAATGTAAGATGGGCTAGTTGTAATATCTTCTCAACTCAAGATCACGCCGCTGCAGCAATTGCAGCTTCAGGTGTTCCGGTTTTTGCATGGAAGGGCGAGACCTTGACCGAATACTGGTGGTGTACCAATCAGGCCGTTACTTTCCCCGATGGAAAAGGACCTCAATTGATCGTTGATGATGGAGGAGATGCAACCCTACTATTACATAAAGGAGTTGCTATCGAAAAAAATCCTGAATTGCTTAAAAAGGTTCCTGAAAATAACGAAGAGGCTGTAATCTATAAATTACTGCAGGATACTTATCTTGAAGATCAAAGCAAATGGACAAAAATAACCGCTGATTGGAAAGGCGTTTCGGAAGAAACAACTACCGGTGTCCATCGCTTATATCAAATGATGGAAGCGGGAGAATTGATGGTGCCAGCTATAAATGTAAACGATTCTGTGACTAAATCGAAATTCGACAATTTATATGGTTGCCGTGAATCATTGGCCGATGGGATAAAAAGAGCAACTGACGTAATGATTGCCGGCAAAGTTGTTGTTGTTTTGGGTTATGGTGATGTTGGAAAAGGTTGTGCTCATTCGATGAGATCATACGGTGCCAGAGTTATTATTACTGAAATTGACCCAATCTGTGCCTTACAAGCTGCAATGGAAGGATTTCAGGTAACAACTATTGATAAAGCTTTACCCGAAGGAAATATTTTTGTTACAACAACAGGCAATAAAGATGTAATAACCTTCGATCATATGCAAAAAATGAATGATCAGGCTATTGTTTGCAATATCGGTCATTTTGACAATGAAATTCAGGTTTCAAAACTTGATTCTGCGAAAAATGTTGCTAAAATCAATATCAAACCTCAGGTTGATAAATACACTTTCGAAAATGGAAATTGTATTTATATGCTAGCAGAAGGACGTTTGGTCAACTTGGGTTGTGCAACCGGGCATCCTTCATTTGTGATGAGTAACTCATTTAGCAACCAAACACTCGCACAAATTGAATTATGGAAAAACAATTATCCAGTTGGGGTTTATCGACTACCTAAAGAACTAGATGAAGAAGTTGCGAGATTGCACCTCGAGCAAATTGGTGTTAAATTGACTAAATTAACTCCAGAGCAAGCAGCATATTTAGGAGTTCCAATTAATGGTCCTTACAAAGCTGATCATTATAGATATTAGAATACGAATAATTATAAAAAGGCGATTGTTTTAATCGCCTTTTTTTATCTTATTTAATATTTAAAAGTTGGACACATATAAACGACCACCCTCAAGATGAGCACGATACTGTTTTAAAGGCAAAGTGGCAGGTCCTTCATATGGTGAACCATCCAATAATATAAATTTAGAACCACTACAATGATCAACCGCTATTACTCCTGATTCATCAACCTTCACCCTACAATTAAAATCATTTGGAAAATTAACCGGCGAGGTTCTTTCATATGCTTTGTAATCTCCAAATCCGGCATTAAAAAGGATTATTCCGCGATACCCACCAGAAACATAAGTCCAGTTTCCGGGTATGTTTAAATTATTATAATTAATATCAGTAGGATTTATAGAAAAGTTAACTAAAACGTATGGAATGAGTTTATCAACCGGATTTTCCTTACCACATCCAGTGTTAAATGCGAGGAAAAAGATGGTTAAGAAAAATAAAACATAAATTCGTATGCTGCCAATTTTCATGTGAGAATGTAAAGTGTTAAAACGTGGATATAAAATTATTATTTTGTTTACAATTTTCGGCTAATATTATTGTTTATACCTTTATCCTTCTAAAAAATTAAAACTATGCAGATAAACATGAGTAAGAAACTACTTTTTATCTCTATTTTTTCCTTTACAATATTGTCATTTCAATCATGTAGTTTAGTAAAACCAAGCCAGGTTAAACAAGCCGAAAAAGCTGAAAAGGCGAAGCTCAAAGAATCGGAAGAAGCCTATCAATTATTGCAAAAAGAACATATGGAAAGGCAATCGGCATATACAAAAGCACAAATGGAAAATACTAAAAAACGATCTGAATATTATAACAGATCTAAAAAAAGACTAAGCTTTTGGCAACAAATTTTCAGAAAGAGAAATAAACGCTAGTATTTCAATAAACCCATTAATCTGAAATTAATTCAATAGCATTGATCGTTTAAAAGTCCATTTCATCGATGCCCTTTCCCGCCTTTTTCTTTGCATTAAATTTATCACAATCAAACTCCACATTCATTCCGTGAATTGGTTTTTCAAAGTCATTTTTTGTATATCCTAGTGTTGGATCATTATAAACTTTATTCATATACAATGCCCAGATTGGTAAGGCCATATTTGCTCCTTGTCCTAATGTTAAAGTGCGAAAATGTGCGGATCGATCTTCACAACCGGTCCAAATACCTGTTGTAAGCTGAGGGACAATGCCCATAAACCAACCATCTGATTGATTGTTGGTTGTTCCGGTTTTCCCGGCAATTGTATTTTGAAAGCCATATTTCCATCTAAGTCGGGTTCCTGTACCAGACTCAACAACACCTTTCAATAACTCCAACATTAAATATGCGGTTTCCTCACTCATTGCTTCTTCTCTTTTCGGGACAAAATCGGCAATCACATTTCCATTCTTATCCTCAATTTTAGTCACAAAAATGGGCTCAACATAAACACCTTTACTTGCGAAAGTATTCACAGCGCCAACCATTTCTGAAAGCTTTAAATCGGCACTACCAAGAGCGATAGAATAAACTTCTGGGATATAACTTTTAACCCCCATTTTTCTGGCAATTTTAATCACCGCTTGTGGTGAGTACCTATTAATTAAATGTCCGGAGATCCAGTTATTTGAATTTGCAAGGGCATATTTAAGTGTAATTTCCTGGCCTTTAAATTCAGGAGTATCATTTTTTGGTTCCCAGGTCTTACCATTAGGTAATGGAATTATTGGTTGGATATTAGGGATCTTACTACAAGGAAAAAGTTCTCCTTCCTGCATCGCCAAGGTATAAAGAAAAGGCTTAAAAGTAGATCCTACTTGTCGCTTACCCATAGTTACATGGTCATATTGAAACGAATTATAATCAATCCCCCCAACATAGGCTTTAACTTGCCCAGTTTCAGGCTCAATAGACATTAAACCAGAATGAAGAAAATATTTATAGTATCTTAATGAATCCATTGGAGTCATGACAGTATCAATCATTCCATTCCATGAGAATACTTCCATAGGAACAGGTGTATTAAATACTATTTTTATCGAATCCATAGGCATTCCACTATTTCGTAATAATCTATATCTCTCCGACCGCCTCATTGTTAAATCCATTACATTTTCAACTTCTTCATTAATTGCAGCACCTTCAAATACAAAGGGGGCATTTGGATAACCTTGCCAATGCTTATAAAATTCGGGCTGAAGATCCAATGATAAATGTTCCTTAACGGCTTCTTCTGCATATTGTTGCATTCTTGAATCAATGGTGGTATAAATTTTTAATCCATCTGTATATAAGTTATAGGGTTCGCCATCCGGTTTGTAATGGTTTAAACACCATTCTTTCATTTCTCCTCTAAGATATTCACGGAAGTATTGTGCAAGACCCTGTGTGTGATCCTGTACATCGAAATTTGACATGTTTATCGGTATTATTGATACAGAATCAAATACTTGTTGAGTTATGTATCCGTACTTTTTCATTTGATAAAGTACAATATTTCGTTTTTCGAATGCCCTTTCAGGGTTCCGAACCGGGCTATAAAAGGTAGGTGCATTTACAACTCCAACCATTAATGCAGCTTCTTCTAATTTTAAAGAATCTGGAGTTGTATTAAAGAAAGTTTTGGATGCAGCCTTAATTCCAAATGATTGACTACCGTATGGAACTGTATTTAAATACATGGCAATAATTTCCTGCTTGGTATAATTCCTTTCAAGTTTAGCTGCTGTAACCCACTCTTTTAACTTTGCAATTGATAAAGTTATTATAGAAGGATTACCTTTTCGCGGGAACAGGTTCTTAGCCAATTGTTGGGTGATTGTACTTCCACCTCCTTTACCTGAATTACCAGTGAATACACCATAAGCAACTCTGAATAATGCCTTCAGGTCTATTCCTGAATGCTTGGCAAAACGAATATCTTCGGCTGCGATCAAGGCACTTACTAAATATGGAGACAAATCCCGATAATCAACATTCGATCGGTTTTCAACATAATAATTTCCTAATATTTTACCATCAGAAGAAATTACTTCCGTAGCCAAGCTGCTTTGAGGGTTTTCCAATTCTTCGAAACTTGGCATTGGGCCAAACCATTCATTTGAAATCCCAATAAACATGAGTACCGCTATGAACAATAATGCTGAATATATAATCCAGAATTTCAATATGTAATTAAGAGATTTTGTCTTGTTACTTGCTTTTTGTTTCATTTACCAATAAATATAAGTCTAATAATTTGCAGACGATTTATCTATAATTATTCCAATGTCGGACAGGCCTTGAAGTTCATCTTCTCTCATTGCCTGAATAAAATCAATTTTATAAAGACCTGCATTCTGAAATTGCAAATACCGTCGGATAAGGATTTTGTTTTCTTTAATATTGCCATAGCCGTTTCCATACCATTTTCCTCTAAGATTAGCCAACATACATTCTATTGTATCTCGACTGACATTGCCATTTGGAAATTCAGTATTAACAAAAAAATAAATATTTCGATAAGCATACTCTTCTGAATGCCGGATATTAAGATAAAAATCGTACAAGGCAAGAGTATCAATTATTTCAAAACTAAAGTCGATGGGCTTATCCTTATCCCAACCACCAATAATAGCTTTATTCTCACTAATAACCAGATCAGCATCACATGAGTTCATTAAGACCAGTCCTGTTACAAGCAATAAAGAAATGTAAATTAGTTTTAGATTCATCGACTTTTAGTATTCTTTAAAATGATTTTTTCCTGCTTTTATTGTTTGGCTTTCTTTTTTTATCAAACCTATTTAAATCATCTAGTTCCATGATATCGCCAAAATCATTTTTCTCTTCAATAAATTCAGCAAAATCTTCCAAGTTTTGTGGCTTTTTATTCTTTTCATTCAAACTAATAATATGCTTTACCTTATCTAATGATAATGCAATAAAATTATTTGGATTGCTAACATAAGCATACCAAAGTTGTTTGTTAAAAACGTCGGATTTTTGATGAATTGCATCTCCTTTTAATGTTTTCAGGACCAAATCCTGATCGGGAAATTCTTTTAAAGCTTCGACATAGGTGTCGTATTCATAATTCAAACAACACTTTAACTTTGAGCATTGCCCGGCTAATTTTTGAGGATTTAGTGATAACTGTTGTGCTTTGGCGGCTATTGTAGTCACCGATTTAAAACTTGACATCCAGGTTGCACAACAAAGCTCTCTTCCACATGATCCAATTCCACCCAAACGAGCAGCTTCTTGTCGAACACCAATTTGCTTCATCTCAATTCTGATCTTAAAAGCTTCTGCCAACTTTTTAATTAATTCCCTAAAATCTACCCGTTCTTCTGCTGTGTAATAAAAGATTGCCTTGGTATTATCTCCCTGGTATTCTACATCATTAACTTTCATTTCAAGCTTTAGGTCACCAGCAATTTGACGACTCTTAATAATCGTTTTAGGCTCTTTTTCAACAGCTTGTACCCATTTATCAATATCATATGCCCGGGCATGTCGATAAAGTTTTTTGATTTCTGTAGAATTAGCATCGATTTTTTTGCGTTTCATCTGCAACCTTGCAGTTTCTCCAACCAATGAAACAATCCCGATATCATGGCCGGGTGAAGATTCAACCGCAACAATGTCTCCCACCTTTATATCCAACCCGTCTGTAATCCGAAAAAACTCTTTCCTGCTGTTTTTAAACCTTACTTCTACACAATTAAAAACTGGTACAGATGATGGTAGCGTAACGTCTTTCATCCAATCAAATTCGTCAAGCTTACAACATCTATGTTTAAAAACATGGTTAATTTCATCGTTGGCATCCGGCTTGCAACCGCATCCCCGACTCAAAAACTGGTGTTCTTCATTTTTTATATTTAAAATATCATCAATCATTGATTCAAATTATTTTGCGAATTTACAAAAAAATGGCGATCTCATTCAGGCTTAATCTTTAGTAGTTTTGTGGCTTTCAACGAAATATCCATTAATAATATTGTAGGATTTGCATTTCGCTCTATTGCATAATGACCCTCGTTAAATTCTTTCGTAAATTCATTTATATTAGCAACATTGATAAATGGAGCGAATCCACTTGTCAACCAGCTTAATTCTTCCTTATCTAACTTGACTAATTCATTTTGGTCAAAGTTTACCAAAATACAACTTCTTGCAATTTGCAATGCATAAAGAAAGAAGCTTTTTTGACGTTCTCTGCCCAGTTTTCCAAACTCATTAACAAAAGATGTTAGCTTTACAAGATCGCCGGCATAGCAATACCTCATCCATTCTTTAAACTTCAGGAAATTTATTTTTTCGATTTCGGTTGACTGAAGATAAAATAAGGCATTTTTATAATTCCCTTCCGACAAATCCACTACTCTTTGTATCTCATCCGGTTCATGTTCATTTTCAGCCATTAATGCCTTTAATAAATCAACATCCTTTATTTTAGGAATTTTAACCATTTGGGTTCGCGAAAGAATCGTGCTGATAATTTGATCCTGATTTTCCGAAATTAAAATGAAAAGGGTTTTTTCCGGTGGTTCTTCCAGTATTTTTAAAATCTTTGGGGCTGCTGCATGAAATAATTTCTCGGCCATCCAAATAATCATTACTTTGTATTCCGCTTCGTACGATTTGTAACCCAGTGTTTTAATGATAGAATTGCAATCTTCGGCGTTAATGATTCCCTGTTTGTTCTCGATCCCAATTCTTTCAAGCCATTCGTTCAAACTGATATAGTAATTGTTTTCGATAAGAATAGATCGCCATGACTCGATAAAATCGGCACTCCTTGGTTTTTTAACTTCCTTGGTTGCAGCAATCGGGTAAATGAAATGCAAATCAGGATGAATCAGCTTTTCGTATTTTATACAAGAAGGACAAATTCCACATGAATCTGTTTCAGTGCGATTCTTGCAGTTAATATACTGCGCATAAGCGATGGCAAGCGCTAATTTACCGGAGCCGTTTGCTCCAATAAATAATTGGGCATGGCTCACCCTGTTTTCTTTAACAGTTTGAATCAGGCGTTCTTTGACTTGCTGCTGGCCTATGATCTCTTTAAAAAGCATGAATTAAAATTAATTGTCGAGCGGTTCAAAGATAGCCAAAATATTGCTTTTTTATCTACTCGATTGGCATAATAGTAACAACTATATTTCCGATCTTTCAATCCAATTCTTAAGATAAATTTTAAACATTTTCTAAATTATAGGGTTACCTTTTTCACAATATCAGAATTATATAATATCAAATGCCTAAATAGCATTTATTTCACTTACTCCCCAACTTTTTTTAGTGGTTATAATCAATTCAACAATATTGAATTGGTTTTTTATTAATTACTACAAGAAAGGAGGGATAACATGTAGTAAGTCATACAAAATCTTAAAATGTTTTAAGATTATCTTGAATAAAAAAAGAGGTAAATCTTGATCAATCTCCCCAATTTGAATCGATTTAAATAACTTTAAACTTTGAAAAATGAAAAAAATAAATTTATATTGCATCATTCTATTGCTTTTTGGTTTGACTGTTTCTTGTAATAAAGTGCAGGAAGAGGCAGGGGTTGAGATGATTCAAGAAGGTAATAATGTTGGACTTAGAATAAAGGAAATCTTACCATTGCCTATAAATCTTGCCGATCATACCGCACAAGTTACTAGTAATATCAACTACAAAAATTTAAATCCTAATATTAGCCAAAGTTTCATCATTAGCCATGAGGATTGCTCACTTAGAACAATATGTACTCCGCTGAACCAAAAATTGAAATCATCAACTGAAATATACCACGTTTATTTTGAACGGGATGATTTAGTTTCTAAATTTGATTTGCTAATAACAGTAGAAAATATAAATAAATCTGCTAAAACGTTTACATATCTTACTAGAGAAGGAGAACTAATTGCTAAGTTTAATGTTGGGATTGATAATGGGCTCATTAGTAATGTTCATGTAAATAATTTGAAAAGCTGGGGTGAACGATTTGAAAATTGTGTTAATTGGACACTTGAAAATATGAGAGGCATGGACAAACTGGTATGTATGATGGCGAGTTTAGCATGTGCAACTACAGTTGCATCAATGTGTGCTATTGCTGCTTCAGAAGAAATGTTTGAAACTACGGATGAACCATAAATCTCTAAAGATAAAATTAATGACTTATGAAAACAAAACGAATAATCATTGAATGGATTATTGCATCTGTAATACTTTTTTTAGTATTAC
>JAHIVC010000041.1 GCA_018816945.1 Bacteroidota bacterium
CACCAGGTAGCCCAAAAATTTATAATATAGGTAGTATCATTCTCCCGATGTAAAGAAGGCTCCAATTCATCAAAATTAAGAACAGAAATACCTGAAGCCTTATCAGAAGATAAATTTGAAGTGCATGATTGTAAAATAATTAAACCTAAAATAATTACTAACAGGTATTTCATTACGTAAATAGTTTAACAGATCTACAAATGTACATATAGAAATGACCATTTCAACCTGACGGGAAGATTTAACTATTATTTAACAGAGTTAGAAAGAATTATTCGGAAAGAATATTTACAACTTTACTAAAATGAACGGATAAAAAGTTTTTGCAAATTAAAATGGGAACAGACAAAAAAAGGGAAGATTAAATCTTCCCTTTTTTGTTACTAAATCTCTATTAAGAGCTTCACTCCAATACGAAGAAAATCTCCATCACCAAAAGTATATCGTACTTCAGGGCATAATGTCATATTATCACCTATCGGCATGCCCAGACCTATACCTGCATTGAAACTTGTATTTGTTCCTGAAGCATTACCCCAGCCACCTAAGTCGACACTAAAGAAGGTTAAATTTAAACCTCCAATAGCATAAAGATTACCAAAATCCAATTCTGTAAAAGAATAGTTAACATCTAAATCCAACATTGACCAATTCACATGGTTTTTTTCAAGAAAATATGTGAAAGATGGAGCTACGCTAAAATTATCGCTAAAGAAATAAGCACCATTAATACTGATACCGACATTTTCCATTTCAGTAGCATACCATACACCACCACCTACTTTTTTTTGCGCATTAGCCTCAGTAACTGTGAACAACACGATCACACAGATAATCATTTTTAATAAATTTTTCATAATCTTTTAGTTTTAGTTTTTAATAATGATAATAAGGTTTTTTGATTTTCAATTAAAGATAAATACATGAATTAATCAAACATAAAAAAAATCTGATAATAAAATTTCAAACATCCAGCTTCGCTCAAATTACATTTTCAATAAGTTAAGGTATAATATATACAGATAAAAATTTCATATTTATTTCCTATAAATTTAAAATGTTTTATAATACAAAAACCAGACTTTAAAAAAAATATTATGAACAATATTCTTTATCAAAATTCGAAAATCTTAAGTAATTATCTTATTAAATTAATAACTTAAATATCTAAATTATTTTGAATATGAAGAAAAATTACTAATTTTATATTCGAACAGCCAAAAACCTAATAATTAACACTTAAAACCACCACTTATGAAAAAGAAATTATTACTAATAGGCATAATCTTGTTTATTGGAGTATCAATGAGTTTTTATTCCTGTAAAAAAGATTCAGATGAGAATGTAGGGGATGCTAATGCAACCGGAGTTGTTATTAACTCACAAAACGGACTTGGCCTCGCTAATGCTACCCTCTATTTCACCCGTGACTTAACTGCTACGGATTATAATAATTCAAATTATACGGTTACTTCTGACCAAAATGGAAACTATACCATAACTAATGCTGTAGCAGGAACTTATCTCTGCTTTGTTGTTTCAAATGGATATTTCGTGCGACAATTTCAAGTAACATTGGTATCCGGAACTAACACTTTGGATCCGGTTACTTTAGTCAATGCACCTGCAGCAGGATCATTCCGTATTGTTTTAACATGGGGATTGACACCATCTGATTTGGATAGTCATTTAACCGGACCAGACGGCAGCGGCGGAAGATTTCATATGTATTTTTCAGGCTCTGCAAAAAACCCGAATCAATATATAAGCCTCGATGTTGACGACACCTCAGGCCAAGGGCCTGAAACAACCACCATTTCAGGTTTCTTTAATGGCATGTATCGTTTCTCGGTTCATAATTATACTAATAAATATACTGCAAATGCAGGAGCTGAAATTAAGTCGTCTCCCGCAAAAGTTGAGTTATATGACTCTTCAGGCCTAAAAAACACTTTTAATCCACCTGCATTTACAGGTAACGGTGATACCTGGAGAGTATTTGAAATTGTGGTAAGCGGAACCAATAAAACTATAAACACTATTAATACTTATGTACTTTCTACTTCTTATTCTGACATAACTATTTTTAAAAGCGGTACAGAGAAAGTTGGACAATTTAAAATTAATGACTTTTAAAGGCCCTTATCTATTTTGAACCACAGAGCCAATTGTTTTACCTAAAAACAATTGGCTCTTTTTTTTACCGATAAACCTTGGTTTCCTTCATTCCTATAAAATTTTGATTTCTGTCCGCCTGTTTTTGGATTTACCTGATTCAGTATCATTTGTATCAATTGGTTTAGTAAAACCAAAGCCTTTATATTCCATCATCAAGGGTTCGAAACCTTTACTGATCAAATAATCATAAACCGATTTGGCTCTTTTTTTAGAAAGTTCATTATTATAATCTATGGTTCCGACATTATCGGTATGCCCTGAAATTTCGACTCTTAATGACGGGTTTTCACTTAAAAGTGCTTCCAATTTATTCAACTCAGGAAACGAGCTTTCCATCAATTCGAATTTATTGATTTCAAAAAAGATGTTATTCAAAACCATGATTTCGCCTGATTTCAATTTTTTGAGCGGGATCTGGATTTCAACAGGATCGGCTTTACTGCCTTTAAAATGGGTATTAAAATGATCGGAATAAAATAAGTAGCCCTTTTTGTCCACATTTAGTGAAATCATTTGATCCATCGGTAGAGCAACCAAAAAGGCCCCGGTCTCCAAATCAGATTCGGAACGGGTGAACAGTTCACCTGTTTCCGGCTTCACCAACTCAACTTTTGCATTTAACTTCTCCCCTGTTTCAGCATCATAAACAATCCCTTTAACATAAGTTACCGGATTGGGCCGAACTGCTTGATTCAAGCTAAATTTATAAATATCAAAGCCCCCGAATCCATTCGGTTGATCGGAAGAAATGTAGGCAGTTAATCCGTCGGGGGCCACGATCAGGTTAATTTCGTCCCGATCGGTATTCACGGGATAACCCAGATTTTCAGGCATACTCCAATTTCCATCGGATGAATATTTACTCACGAATAAATCGTACCCTCCCATCCCAATATGGCCGTTCGACGAAAAAAAGAGCGTGGCAGCATCGTAATGGATCAAGGGAGCCATCTCATCGCCAGTGGTATTTATGGTTGAACCTGCATTTTGAGGATTTGTAAAATTTCCGTTTTTATCCAGTTCTGAAATCCAGATGTCCGACCCACCAAACCCACCGGGACGTTTGCTGGCAAAAAACAAACTTATACCATTGGATGAAAAACATGGTTGAGAATCCCAACTACCTGAATTAACAATCGAGCCCAGATTTTTAGCATCACTTAGTTTCCCGTCAATAATTTTGGAATAATACAAATCGCAGCCGCCTTTGCTATCTGCCTTATTACAGGATGTAAAAAAGAGATAACGATTATTAGGTGAAACCGATGCCCCTCCTGCCCCATCAATGAACTGATCCCCAAATATTACAATTTTCGGATCGGACCAATTTATGCTATCCAATTGGGTTTGATAAATATTTTCGATGTAAGCCGGAGCGTTCTGAATCACATCAACAACTTTACTTTTAATGGTCAGATACATTGATTGTTCATCCGTACTTAATGAATTCACATATTCATCGTTTGAGCTATTCACCTTTTGACCAAGGTTTTTAGGCTTAAATTCAACAGGGTTTTGATAGGCATTTTTTCTATATTCCGCAGTTAATTTTAATTGTTCAGCCTCTCTTCGCTCCCGTTCATCGGCTATTCTCAAACTTAAATATTTCGAAAGATATTTAATGGCAGCGTCGAAATTTTTCAATTTCACTTCCAACTCCGCCAACGCATAAAACAGATGATTGAATTCATCGGTCGAAAGATCTAACGCCTTTCGATAAAAATGAGCTGCCAATTCAATTTGTTCATGCATCTCATAAATATTACCCGCAAGTACCCATGAGGAAGCAAATAAACTATCTCTTTTGATGGCCTCAAGTGCAAACTCAAGTGCATTGGTAGTATCATTTTGTTTGAAATGGATAAATGCCAGCTCTTGAAGTTTTAAGGCTTTTTTATTCACCTGATGCTGAGCGATCAATGTAGGAGTGATAAAACTAAATATAAAGATGAATATTAAACCCGGAAAGCGATATTTCATCTTTTTTAAAAGCATAGCCTAATTTATGGAATTTTCATGTACTTATGACTCTGTAACGAAATTTTCCATTTGGGATTGTTCTTGGCGTATTCAATTATGATCGGTAAAATTTTCGGAGCTACACTCCACTCGGGTTGCAAATAGAGTTCGCAATGCTCGCTAACCTTGAGAGAATTCTCCTCTGCCCATGCAATGTCAGCCTCAGTTTGAACGATCATTTTAAGTTCATGGGCCTTTTTAAAGATTTCTTTTTTAGGTGGGATTTGTCGTTTGGGCGATAAACAAATCCAATCCCATTCGCCACTCAGTTTATGGGCACCGGAGGTTTCAATAAAAGTGAGTATTTGATTTTTGTGCAATTCGGCAGTGAAATAGCCCAATTCATACATAGATGGTTCGCCTCCGGTCACAACAACTGCCTTTCCCGGGGTTGCAACAGCCCGTTTAACGATATCATCAGCTAATACAGCGGGATGAAGCTCTGCATTCCACGATCGTTTGGTATCGCACCAGCTACATCCCACATCACATCCACCAATACGCACGAAATAGGCTGGTTTGCCTGTATGAAAACCTTCACCCTGAATGGTGTAAAATTCCTCCATTAATGGAAGCAATTTCCCATTCTTCAAATTCTGTTCAACTGATTCAATCATCTATGTCTGTTCTGCTTGTTTAGCGAACCTCTTTTTTATAGGCTTTTAAAGTATTTTGAAGTAAGGATACGATTGTCATTGGTCCAACTCCTCCCGGAACAGGAGTTATATAACTGCATTTTTCGGCTACTTCATCAAATGCAACATCACCTA
The DNA here is from genome assembly GCA_018816945.1 of Bacteroidota bacterium. Taxonomy (NCBI): domain Bacteria; kingdom Pseudomonadati; phylum Bacteroidota; species Bacteroidota bacterium. Next base: position 4,968 of record JAHIVC010000041.1, read on the forward strand.
TAAGTTTAAATCCCGATTGGGTTTTAGTAGAAGCTACGCGATGCATTCCCACATCAATAACTACTGCACCTTCTTTGACCATATCTGCTTTGATGAATTCACAAACACCGATAGCAGCGATTAAGATATCTGCTGATTTGCATATTTCCTTCAGATTTTCTGTTTTGCTATGGCAAAGGGTAACGGTGGCGTTTGCATTTTTTGCTTTGCGCGACAATAAAACACTAACAGGAGTTCCAACGATATTACTTCTTCCGACCACTACAACATGTTTACCGGCGGTTTCTATTTTGCTCTGCTCTAGAAGCATCATAATTCCCTGAGGTGTAGCTGAAATAAAAGTTGGCAATCCAAGAACCATCTTTCCAATATTAATGGGGTGAAAGCCATCCACATCCTTTTTGGGATCGATACGTTGTATTATTTTATTTTCGTCAATATGAGCGGGCAAAGGCAACTGTACAATAAATCCGTCAACTTCATCATCATTATTTAAGAAATCAACTATCTCCAATAATTCTTTTTCACTGATAGATGAAGGATGACGATAAATAGATGATGTCATTCCAACAGAAGCACAAGCTTTCTCTTTTGATGCGACATAGGTATGACTTGCAGCATCATCTCCAACTAAAATCGCTACCAGATGTGGACCTCTCTCATCCTTATCAATCATCGCAGCAACTTCTTTTGCAATTTCAGACTTTATTTTTTCTGCTATTTTCTTTCCGTCGATAATTTTCATATGTTGGCTATTGGCTTTTAGCTGTTGGCTGTTAGTTATTGGCTGTTGGCTTTAAGTTTTTGGATTAGACTATTAATTTGCTTTTTAAGCTTTGTTAAATTATCCAATAATAATTGAATTTCATCAATTTTTAAAATACTAATTTCAATTAAAATTAAAATTTGAGTTTCCAATTCAAAAGCTGAACCTAAGGCTATTTCAAGAAATCTCTTAAAATCCTTTTGACTATCCCGACTACATCCTTCTGCAATATTTGAAGGAATTGAAATTGCTGCTCTAGTCATTTGACTTCTCATGCCAAATTTTTCATCATTAGGCAATAATTCAACAATCTGATAAACTGCCTTTACTAGCTCCATTCCGTCTTGCCAAATATTTAATGTTTTGAAATCTCTCATTTGTTTGTTTTTGGCTGTTTGCTATTAGCTATTGGCTACTAGGCCTTTAATTTAATCTTAATTCTTAATAATTTAATTATGTTCTTTATATAATGATATTTGGGACTTGTTTTCAAAATTATGAAGCTAAACGCTAACTGCTAATAGCTAACGGCTAATAGCAAACAGCTATCTTCTCCCTGCATTCCGCATCAAATTCATCATATTTTTGCCTTTGCCGCCTGTCATCATTTTCATCATTTTGCTGGTTTCTCCAAATTGTTTAATCAATCTGTTTACTTCCTGAATATCTGTCCCGCTGCCTATGGCCACACGTTTTTTTCGAGTACCGTTCAATAATTTCGGATCTTCCCGTTCCTGAGGCGTCATCGAATAGATGATGGCTTCAATGCTTTTGAAGGCATCATCGTCAATTTCTGTATCTTTCAATGCTTTGCTCATTCCCGGTATCATTCCCATCAAATCCTTCACATTACCCATTTTTTTGATTTGCTTGATCTGAGAAAGAAAATCATTAAAATTGAACTGATTCTTGACAATTTTTCGTTGCAGAATTTTAGCTTCTTCTACATCGTATTGTTCCTGTGCTTTTTCAACCAACGAAACAATGTCGCCCATCCCCAGAATACGATCTGCCATCCTGCTTGGATGAAAAATATCGATGGCCTCCATTTTCTCGCCAATACCCACAAACTTGATTGGTTTATTAACAACCGATCGAATTGTTAATGCGGCCCCACCACGTGTATCGCCATCTAATTTTGTTAAAACAACGCCGTCATAATCCAATCGATCATTAAAGGTTTTGGCAGTATTAACCGCATCCTGACCTGTCATTGAATCTACTACAAACAAGGTTTCATGCGGATTAATGGTATTTTTGATCGACGAAATTTCGTTCATCATCTCATCATCAATCGCCAAACGACCTGCTGTATCAACGATTACATAATTCAGGCCTTTATCTTTTGCATAACTAATTGCATGCTTGGCTATTTTAATAGGGTTGTTATTATCAATTTCAGTAAATACTTCAACCCCGATCTGTTCGCCTAAAACCTGCAATTGTTTAATAGCTGCAGGACGATAAACGTCGCAAGCAACCAATAATAGTTTCTTACCTTTCTTAGTTTTAAGGTAATTGGCCAGTTTGGCCGAAAAAGTAGTTTTACCGGAACCTTGCAAACCGGCAATTAAAACGATGGCAGGATTTCCCTTTTCATTCAGATCCACTTTCTCGGAACCCATCAGGCGTGTTAGTTCATCATGAACAACTTTAATCATTAGTTGTCCGGGAGAAACTGCAGTTAATACATTTAGGCCAAGGGCCCTTTGTTTAACATCTTCTGTAAATTGTTTGGCAATTTTATAGCTAACATCCGCATCGAGTAATGCTTTACGCACTTCTTTCAGGGTTTCTGCAATGTTAATTTCTGTAATATATCCCTGCCCTTTTAATAATTTAAACGAGCGCTCCAGCTTTTCTGATAAACCTTCAAACATATTCTATTTTTTTTGGGACTACAAAATTAGTAATTTGTGACAAATAATTTGCGAATAAAACCATCTAGATATAATTAGTACACATATTGTCAATTTCGCAAAATTTGTATATTTACGTTATCCTTTTAAATGCAAGAAATTTGAAGGCCTTCGAGATAAAAGCATCAATCACCAAGGATGAAAATTCTTTCATCTTCAATTTATTATCCATCACTAAAAACCATTAAAACTATGAATCCAACAATCATCATTATTATTGCCATCGCGTTGGTACTACTTATTATTATTGGCATGTACAACAGCCTTATACGTGCCAGAAACGAAGTTGACAACGCATTCGGAGGCATGGATGTTCAACTCAAAAAGCGTTATGACCTGATCCCAAATATTGTTGCATCGATTAAACAGTACGCGATTCATGAGAAAGAAACATTAAACAACCTGACAGAAATGAGAACAAAAGCGATCAGTGGAAATCTTTCGAGCGATGAGAAAGTGGCCCTCGATAATCAAATTTCTGCAGGTATGAAAAGTATAATGGTGGCCGTAGAAAATTATCCTGACCTAAAAGCAAGTGCGAATTTCCTCAACCTTCAACATACATTGAACGAAGTTGAATCACAAATATCGGCAGCACGCCGGACTTACAATGCTGTAATTACTGATTTTAATAATGCGGTACAAACCTTTCCTAAAAGCATTATTGCCGGGATGATGCATTTAAAACACAAAGAAGTATTTGTAATTCCGGAGTCCGAACGTGAAGTTGTGAACGTAAACAATTTATTTAAATAATATTTAAATCATGATTAAAAGAGAAGAACTTGAACAATTATACAACAAGGATTTAAAAGAAAAATTATCGGGGCTTGAGGGAATGCGTAAAAAACTACTCTTCCATCGATTGGTCGGTATTGCAGGGATCGTTGTTTCTTTTATTATTTTTATTGTTACCCTTACTACTGCTTCTACACTAAATAATTCTGTTATATTTTCAATTATTATATTAGCTGCAATCATCATTTTTTCAATCGTCATTCTTATTCTTTCGATTAAAAAAAAGAGGTTATATCGTAATGCCTATAAATCGGAAGTAGTTTCAAAGATTGTTCACGCTATCGACCCAAATTGGAACTATGTTCCCGATCAATATATCAGCATCACCGAATATTTAGAAAGTGATTTATTCAGAACGCATTACGACAAATATGAAGGAGATGATTTTATTTCGGGTGTAATTGATAAAACCGACTTCAGATGCTCAGAATTACATACGCAGTATAAAAGTATCAGTACCGATCATGATGGGCATCGTCAGGATAAATGGGTCACTATTTTTAAAGGGTTGTTTTTTCATGCCGATTTTAACAAACACTTTACAGGGAAAACTTATATTGCCCCCGATGTAGCAGAAAGAATTCTCGGCAATATGGGGAAAAAGTTACAAAAGATTACGGGAAAAGCCGACTTAGTTAAATTAGAAAACCCAGAGTTCGAAAAATATTTTGTGGTCCATGCAACCGACCAAATTGAAGCGCGATACATCCTAACCCCAACGATTATGGAGGCATTGGTAAAAATACATAAAGAATACAAGCGCCCCATTCATTTGTCGTTTATCGGATCGAGGGTTTATTGTGCCATGAGTTTTACAAAAAATCTGTTCGAACCGAAAATAATGCGTTCGGGTGTTAAGTTTGAGGATGTGGAAAATATGTATAATTTATTCATGGTAAATGCTACCATCATTAAAGAATTGAATTTGAATACCCGTATCTGGACAAAGGCCTAGTATAAAATGCTTTCAAAAATTTTACGGAATTATCGGTTATTTGGTGAGGGAGAAATTTACTAGTTTTTCTGGTTCTAATCCTAATTGACCAAAACAGCATAGCCCAATAATTGAAAAATAACCAACTACGAAATCATTACATTCTTCATATAAGCATTTATCATATAATTGATAAGAAATAAATAAAGCGATTGCAAGGAATAATATTTTGGTAGATATTTTAATAAAAACAAACCAAAATTTAGAAACTTCATATATTTCTCGTTTTGATTCCGATTTGATTATATATTCTTTATTTTGTTCCACTCCAACTCAAGGTTACTTTGCAACTAGGGCATTCAGTTAATCCCTTTTCAATTTTATCAAAACCACAATTAGGACAAGAATAATAAACTTTTTTTTCTCCAAAAGTTTTTATTAGTTCAATTGTAAGCCATGCTCCACCTATAAGAGCAGCTGCGGTAAATAACTGATCTAACCAATTATTTTTTGCCATTACTTCTTCTTTTGCTATAAAATTACACATAATTTCATTTATTTAACATACAATTTCTAACCAATGTTATAAACATATCATCTTCATTGCGATTGTTGTATTTAAACACAAATTCGGCTATATATTTAGGCAAATATTCAAGGCTTACATGATGATACTGCCCTACTAATCCACGTTTGATAATAGACCAAAAACCCTCAATCGAATTAGTATTGATTCCTTTATAACTCCACATTTTCTGATGATCAATTTTAATGTGTTCAATGATATTATTCATTCGATGATAACCTTTATATTCATCTGTAACCAAAATTGATTCGTCCATGTCAACGTGCTTTTTAACCATTGCTTTTAATTCGCTATGGGTTAACTGATTCATTACTTCAGCGATCACATTTCCATCTCTTTCAACTATTCCAGCCACAATAGGACGGTTTGCACCCCTGCCCCTTTTAGGTTTTACGGTTGGATATTTTTTCTTATACTTTGATTCCGAACATCCAAAATCTTGTTTCAAGTCGTAAAGCTTTAAATCCAGATTTTCTTTTTCAGAAGATGAAAGCATCATTTTTGCATTTTTGCGAGGTTTGCCACCTAAAAATGTTTCATCCATTTCTACAACTCCATTTAACCTGATTGAGTTATTTTCGATTGTCATCAAATCCCTAAGTTTATGATACATTGTCCAAGCGGTTTCATAATGTATGCCTAAGTTCCTTTCAAGCTGTTTTGCTGACATTCCTTTCTTTGCATCACTGATTAAAGCAATTGCATAGAGCCACATTTTTAAAGGTAACCTTGTATTATGTAAATGGGTGTTAACCGTTACTGAATATGTTTTTTCACATTCCTTACAATGATAACGGTGATCTTGATTCCTTGCTGACTTTTTAATAGAATTACAATAAGGACAGCGTATTTTATTCCCCCAGCGTACTTTTTCAAAGTAATTGATTGCGCTTAATTCTGTTGGGAAATTATTCGTTATTTGGATTATGTTCATAGCTATTTAATAATTATTTCTTTATCAAATAAAAACAATGTTATTTTAGAATTTTTATCTTTACCTGTTGATTTATAAAAACATGACATTAAAATATAAGGATAACCAATAATGGATACTATTAAGGAGATAATGAAAGAAAATGCTTTCGTTATAAGCATATATGCACTTTTAACAACACTTATAATTGTAATCATTGCAGTTACTAATAATAAAAGAAAAAAATGGTTTATTGATTGGAAGAAAGACACTCTAAATTTATATGTTTTTAAAAGAGAATGGGAGCGCAATGATGATAAATTTATGGAATTATTATTTTCTGAAAACGAGAAATTATCTGCTGAAAATAAAATTCTTAAGAAGGATATTAATAAAGTTTCTATTTTATTTTTAATTATACTCATAGTTCCTATTATATATTCAAAATTTACAAAAAAGACTTAAAACCAATTACCCGATAATTCCGAAATTTTAAAATATTTAATCTTAGAATTCGACAAAACATTTAGGATAGATAAATATTCTCCTCTATTATTTTTTACTTTTATAATAAATAGCTGATGATGGAAACTCTTTATGATTCAAATCTTTTCACTTACTTCTTACTTCCCTTCTTAATCTTCATCGCCCGAATCGGTGATGTATCCATAGGTACCGTCCGGATTGTAATGATTTCAAAGGGGCAAAAATTTTGGGCACCCTTCTTAGGGTTTTTTGAAGTGTTTATCTGGCTACTTGCGATCTCTAAAATTTTCGAAAATCTGGACAACTGGGTTTGCTACTTTGCTTACTCAGCAGGATTTGCCACCGGAAATTATATCGGGTTAATCATTGAAGAAAAATTGGCTTTTGGTGTGGTTAAATTACAGATTATTACCCGCAAAGAGGCCTCCGAACTAATTGCGATTTTAATCGATTCCGGTTACGGGATAACCCATCACGAAGCCGATGGAAGTACTCAAAAGGTTAGTATTATCTATAGCATTATTAAAAGATCCGACTTGCCTATTGTACTTGATCTTATCAAAACATACAATCCAAATGCCTTCTATTCAATTGAAGATGTGAAATTCGTGAATAAAGGTGTTTTTCCCATGAAAATAGCATCTAAACGCTGGCGAAAGGGGAAGTAGGAAGATGGATATACAGTTATAATACAGTTATAATAAAGTTGTTATTCTGTTGTGAAGATGAGTATTAAACGATATAGAATGAAATATTGAAAGAATGAAACAATGAAACAATGAAATAATATTTTTTTATATCTTTAACTTGATTTTCAAACTTAAATACGGGAGTTTGGATTTAAAATAGAGGTTATTGTTTGGAGTTGGGTTGATTTTTTTCATTTTTTTTACGAAAATAAAGTAACAAATAATATAGCTAAACTGTCTGATTTTAAAACTTAATATCGCGTTAGCCGAAAAGCGTTTAGAGTAGGCCTTATTAAAACTAAAACCATGAAAAAAACCCTATTAATCATTGCAGTATTTTTAATAGCTGGAAGTACTGCCTTTTCGCAACTTCAATTTGGCCTTGGTGGCATGGCCGGAACCAAAGCAGGAATAGATGACAACTTTGAAGCAAAAATAAATTTTGGTCCACACGTAAGGGCATTATTCAATGTTGGCGACAAATTTGGCGTTACAGCCGGATTCTCATATTATCTTCCTTTTAAATATAATGCATTTGGTGCTGAAGTAACCATGAACTATATGGCGTTTAATGCCGATGCTTTATATTATATCCTGAATGCTGACAATTTTAAAGTGTATGCGCTAGGTGGCGTAAACTATGGAATGATTAAATTAAAGTTCGCTGATATGGGTATTGATGATGGTAGTGGAACCGAAGATCATATAGACTGGGAATTCGGAGGTGGAATCCAGGTTGGTAAAATATTTGCCGAAATAAAGTACGATAACAGTAATGAGCATATTCAAGCCTTTTTGGGCATTTATTTATAAAAGCACATTAGCTGATTTCTAGAATAAAGATGATAGAAAATTAAAAAAGCTGAAAAGGAGATCCTTTTCAGCTTTTTTTTAATTATAGCAATCAATAATATGACTCAGGTAATAATTTCATGAAGCCTGAATTGAAATTCATCCAAGTCAAGGCTTCTGGAAAGGTATTTAAAAACTTCATTTCTATCATTAAAATAGAATGAGAAATAACGCCAATAATCTTTCAGTTTTCCCAACAACTCATGTTTATCCCTGAACTTCTCCTCAAAAACACGATATAAATCCTCATGAAACTTTAAAAAACGCTCCTTTTCATTTAATAAAACAGAAGGTGAATATCCCTTAATTCTTTCGGCCAAAAATGGATCCTTCATCAGGCCCCTGCCAATCATGATCCGTGAAATGGAAGGAAATTTTTCCATGATTTTTTGATATTCTTCCACGGTATTAATATCTCCGTTGTAAACAATTTCATTTTTTGATAAATGCAGGATTTCTCCGAAGCGCTCCAGCATTACTTCCCCATAGTACATTTGGATGCCAAGCCGGGGATGTAAAATTATTTCCTTCAAAGGATATTGATTGTAAATTTCAAAAAGCTGATAACTTTCTTCCGGGCTCTCCAATCCCAGACGTGTTTTTATGGAAAACTCAACTTCAATATCTTTAAAAATCTCATCTAAGAAGGATTTAATTTCGTCAGGATATTTTAATAAACCTGAGCCTCTACCCCTTCGAACTACCCTTTTTGAGGGGCAACCTAAATTCCAGTTTAAGCCCTCGTAACCTTTAAACTTGATCCATTTAGCTAAATGTTTAAAATCCTTCACATTTCGCCCCATGAACTGAGGTATGGTTTTCAATCCTTGCACATCTGCATGAGGTATATCCCACGATCTGCGCTTATCTTCCAGGTCATGATGCATCAAGGAAACAAAGGGCGCGATTGCTGCATCTACACCCCCAAAATGTCGGGCAAAAATATTTCTGAAATCTATTTCGGTATAACCCTCCAAAGGAGCCAAATAAATATAAGGTTGTTTAATCACAGCACAAAAATAATCATTTGAGGAATTAATCACTCAATTTACAATTTTGAGTGTCACAATGAATTATTAAAATTATTTGTGCATTGATGCATGTATAACTAAACCAACATGGATTGAAAATACATAGGCTTGATTTTTGAACAGGAATCATTTGGTAAGAGCCATAAAAACAACCTGCCGCGGGCAAGTCAATATTCAATGTTCAAAATATCAAATACAAATCCGTATAAATTATACCAATAATGAAATTTTAAAAAACCAAACATTGTGATTTGGATATTGAATTTTGTTATTTATGTAGAATTTGGCCCACCTGGACGGATATAATTTGTAATTTTTTTAGAACATTACAGAACCTAAAGTAGCTGCAATAAAATTGCAGGGTTTTAACCATTAACAATGATAATAAGTATGAACCTATCCTTAGGTATTAGCATCAGAATTTTATAACCTAGAAACAGTTATAGTATCGATTACATTTTCACAAAAAATTTAGAAATTTACAGCTATTGTTATCTCAACGACAGGCGAATAAATAATCTTTGTATCTCCAATCACTTCCCTGTTCTCATTAAGATTATAAAACCTAAAACCCTTACCAAATAATTAGCTAAATCAAATAAACTTTGATTTTCAAGTAATTATTCGTATTTTGAGCCTAATACAAAACAATTAATAGGAGGAAAATTATATGCTCAAAACAAAAATGTTTAACGATGAAAACAAACCAAGCTTTAGTGAACGACAGGAAATAGTTGAATTTTTGCACCAACATTTAGAGCAATTTGGTGATCCCAAACCTCATATTACAAAATGCATTGATTATGCGATAAAAGAAATAAATTCGTTTGGCGGTTTTATTTTGGTTGCCTCGGAAGAGGCTGAAATTTTAAGTGCCGTTGTAGTAAATCAAACCGGCATGGGAGGATATATCCCTGAAAACATATTGGTTTACATTGCTACCCATAAAGACTATAGAGGAAAAGGCATCGGGAAACAACTGATGCAAAAGGCAATGGGAGTTTCGAGTGGAGATATTGCATTGCATGTAGAGCCTAATAACCCGGCTCGATTTCTTTACGAAAAACTTGGATTTACGAATAAATATTCGGAAATGCGTTTCAAAAAGGTCGATTAAGATTTAAATTAATACATTAATCAAACAGCAATGCAGATTAGCTCAAACTAACCTGTGTATATAACTATCCTGCTTTATCTCCTTTCTTGAATTGCAAGATGGTGTGCTTTTTCAGTTTTAGCCTAATTTTTACAAATGCCTCATATATATTATTGAGCTATCTATTTACATTAATTTACTGCTCATCTTATTTTCAGGCAAATTTCTTCTTCAAGCAATGTTATGATAAATAATAAAATCATTGAATTAAGGCATACCCTTCATCAAAATCCCGAAGTTTCGAATCAAGAATTCAAAACTTCAGAACGGATTGCTAATTTTATAAATACCCTAGCTCCATCCGAAGTAATTTCCTTAGGTAAAACAGGGCTAGCTTTTGTTTTTAAAGGTGAGAGGCCCGGTAAAACAATTATGTTTCGAGCCGAACTGGATGCATTACCAATAAAAGAGAAATCATCGCTCAGCTATGCTTCTGTCAATCAAAAGGCAGCGCACGTATGCGGGCACGATGGACATATGGCCATTCTGGCAGGACTGGCTCTAAGAATTGCAGAAAATCCTCCCCAGTATGGGAAAGTGGTTTTACTTTTTCAACCTGCCGAAGAAGTGGAACAAGGGGCAAAAGACGTGATGGAAGATCCTGCTTTTAAAACCATTGAACCGGATTTTATGTATGCACTACATAATATTCCCGGATTTGAAAAACATACAATAGTAATTAAAAACGGGAGTTTTACTGCTGCTTCAAAAGGCATTACGATTAAACTTTTCGGCAAAACCTCTCATGCTGCGGAACCTGAAAATGGAATCAGTCCCGCAAATGCTATATCTAAAATTATTCAGCAGCTAAATGAATTTATCGGAAACAAAACCCTGTTTAAAGATCTTACATTGCTTACCATTATTCATATCAAATTGGGGGAAATCTCTTTTGGCACCTCACCTGGATTTGCCGAAATAAACATTACCCTGCGTTCATTTGAAAATGAGGACATGGAATTATTAACTCATCACACCGAAAAAATCATCAACGCAATTTCAAAATTCGAAAAATTGAAATGCGAAATTTCCTATAGTGAAGCATTTCCGGCAAGCATCAATAATAATGAATGTGTGAGCATGGCTGAACAATCAGCACGGCAAAATAATCTAAAAATTGAATTTATTGAGAAGCCCTTTAAATGGTCGGAAGATTTTGGATATTATTCGCAAAAATACAAGACTTGTTTGTTTGGCTTGGGAGCGGGGCTTTCGCAAACCCAACTTCATAATCCTGATTACGATTTCCCGGATGAGATCATAGAAACTGGGATAAATATTTTCTATACAATTTACAAAACTTCAAATACCAATGATGCTTAATAACCACATGACCGATAGTTCCATTATTACACTGAATGAGATAGCATTAAAGAACAATGTTGATTTTTTAAAGAAAAAAATGGGCGCTAAAGTCTTAATCTCGGCTGTTGTCAAAGCAAATGCCTATGGCCACGGTATAGAGCAAATTGTTCCACTCTTTGAAAAATACGGCATTAATCATTATTCTGTTTTTAGTTATATCGAAGCGATCAGGGTTTTTCATAGTCTTTCAGAACCAAAACCTATTATGATCATGGGATGGGTTTCTGACAAAAACATGTTTGATGTAATAAAAAAAGGAATCGAATTTTTCATTTTTAACATCGAACGTTTGCAAATTGCACTTGCATGTGCAAAGAAGCTCAATATCAAGGCAAATATTCATCTCGAAGCAGAAACTGGAATGAATCGTTCGGGTTTAAATTTAGAAGATTTAAATACGGCTATTTCTATCATCAATGAAAATGAAGCATTTTTTAATGTGGCTGGTTTTTGCACACATCTAGCCGGAGCCGAAAGCATCTCGAATCATCCAAGAATCCAGAAACAGTTAAAGAATTATCAAAAAATGTTGACGATTCTTGAAAAGTATGAAATCGTTCCAAAATACAAACATGTGTCTAATTCTGCGGCATCTTTTATATATCCAAAAGCAAGAATGGATTTGGTGAGAATTGGGATTATGCTCTATGGATTTTGGTCGAGCATTGAAGTTTTTATTCAATACATCAACAATAAACCAAAAAAAACAGATCCATTAGAAAGAATACTTGGCTGGAACAGCCAAATCATGACGATCAAGGAAGTTAAAAGTGGTGAGTTTGTAAGTTACGGGATTTCTTATCTGGCACAAACCACCATTAAAACTGCGCTCATCCCTATCGGATATTCGTCGGGTTACAACCGTTCGCTAAGTAACAAAGGACATGTGCTTATTTCAGGTCAGAGATGCAATGTGATAGGTGTTGTAAATATGAATATGATTATAGCCGATATTTCAAATCTGCCTGATCCAAAAGTAGGTGATGAGGTAATCATTATCGGTAAACAAGGTGATCAAGAAATAAAAGTAAGTGCTTTTAGTGATATAAGTGATCAGCTTAATTATGAAGTTTTGGCTCACTTATCAGAAACCATTAAACGAATCGTAGTATAAAAAAACAAAAAAAATCATGGCTTACATAAACTTAGATCTCAAGAAATTAAAATCAAATTTCGACTACCTCAATGCGCTCTTCAAAAAAAACAATATTGAATGGTCGGTTGTTTCAAAAATACTAAGTGGGCATAAAGAATATTTGACCGAACTATTAAAATTTGAGATAACACAAATATGCGATTCTCGGGTTTCAAACTTGAAGGAGATTAAATTAATCAATCCTAAAATTGAAACCATTTATATTAAGCCCCCGGCCAGGAGATCAATTCCGCGGATTGTGAAATACGCTGATATCAGCATGAATACCGAATTTGAGACCATTAAACTTTTAGCAAAAGAAGCTAAAAAACAAAACAAAATTCATCAGATCATAATTATGATCGAGTTGGGAGAGCTTAGAGAAGGCGTGTTAGGGGAAGATTTTATAGCTTTTTATGAAAGTGTCTTTAAATTAGAAAATATTAAAGTTGTAGGAATTGGTGCAAATCTGTCTTGTTTATATGGGGTTTTACCAAATCACGACAAATTAATTCAATTAAGTTTATATGAGCAATTGATCGAAGCTAAATTCAATAAACAGATACCTTATGTTTCGGGCGGGTCATCGGTTACGATCCCGTTAATTTTTCAGCATCTTTTGCCTAAGGGAATTAATCATTTTAGAGTGGGTGAAACTTTGTTTTTGGGTACTGATGTCTATAATAATGTGCCTTTAAAAAAAATGCAATCGGATGTATTTAAACTTTATGCTGAAATAATTGAATTAATTGAGAAACCAGTGGTACCGATGGGTGAATTTGGGACAAATGTAGAAGGCAAAAATATCGAATTTGATCAAACAAATATTGGGGAGAAATCATATCGGGCTATTATTGATTTAGGGCTTCTGGATGTTGAAGTAAAGCATATAGAATTGGTTGACAAAAGTTTACAATTGGCCGGGGCAAGTTCAGATATGATCGTAATAAACCTTGGTGATAACAAAAAGAATTATGTCGTTGGTGATTTGATCGAATTTAAGTTAGATTATATGGGAACGTTAAGAATCTTAAATTCAAAATATATCGAGAAACGAATAACCCGTTAGATGACATTACCTATAATCAACTGACGGATAGTGCTTAATTTAATTTGAGCAACTAATATTCCAGACCATAAAAAAACAAAATCAAAGCTGCAACGCGAATTATGGATTATAAGTTTTTTAATGTTGCCCATTCTTAAAGATGGTTTAACAAAGTTTAAATTATCGCGTGGGACAAAGGTTTCTGAAATTCAAAACCAGGACAACCCATGATTAAAATTGTTTCCATCGGGATTTTCTTTAGCAGTAAAGGATTTTTTAACAACCAATTCATTTATAAATGTTGGAAATGGATTATTGTACTGTGCTATTTTAAAGATGAAACAATAGAAGAATCAGCAATAAAATCCCTGAAACATCGCGATGAAACTAAAAATTTGAGTGTTAAGAAAACCAGACATTTAAGTTTCTATTCACAATACAAATATAAAGAATGTAATTCTGAATTATGAAGTATAACACGACAGATGTAGAAATAGTCTTTGCACCTCCAACCACTTTGCTATGTTGGTTGAAACTAAAAACACTTTTTTAAAAGCCATTAATGATTTATGAAGTTAAACATTTGACATACAGATTTAGTTTTACATTCAAATTTCATTATCTTTATAATTTAAACATTATTTATTATGAAAAGTGACCGGTCTATGAATAACGAAAGTTTTAACTTTTTAAGGGGTTCAAGCGAGTTTCTAGACATAATCCTAAACAACATCAATAGTTGTGTTTTGCTGTTAAATAAAGATTTAAGATTACAGGCTTTTAATGATTCATTAAAAACTATTTTTTCAAATAAAAAGGATGAGGATTTACTATATGTAAAATGCGGTGAAGCAATTGGATGTGCCTATCAGATTGAAGAACAAAAAGAATGCGGTGAAACTTCAAGATGTAAAACCTGCGATTTAAGAATTGCAGCCCTCACTTCTTATACAAATAATGAAGTTATTTATAAAAATCAAATTTCCAGACCTTTCTTCGATTACAACAACATAAAGATTGAAAAGCAATTACAATTTTCGACACGTTTATTTCTGTTTAATAAAGAGAAATATATCATTATGCTTATTGAAGACATAACTAAACACTTTGAAGCCAAAAATTCAAATTAATTGCAATCGTTTCCTTAATATAATTTAAGCTCATCAATTCTATTTTGCCAATTTAAACACTTCTTCGCCTGCTAAAAAGGTTGATAACACTCTCATGTAAGGCAGGTGTTGCTCTTCAGTGGTCATTAAATCTTTTTCAAGAATAATGAAATCGGCCATTTTCCCAACCTCAATGCTTCCTTTTTTATCTTCTTCAAAACTGCCTTTAGCAGCCCAAATGGTCATCGATTTTAAGGTTTCTTCGCGGGTTAGTGCGTTTTCCATTTGAAAACCATTTTCGGGATAACCGGATTTGTCTTTTCGGATTGCGGCAGCATAAAAAGTGTACATGGGGTTAATTTCTTCCACCGGGAAATCGGTTCCACTTGGCACCCAACCGTTGATTGCAAGTAATTGTTTGTATGCATAAGCACCTTTCATGCGCTCGGCTCCTACCCTATCGACTGCCCAATACATATCTGAAGTTGCATGCGTCGGCTGTATAGAAGGAACAATAGAATACTTACCAAATAATTCAAAATCATCGGGATGAATAATTTGAACATGTTCGATTCGCCATCTACGATCGTTTTTTTCTTTTAAAAACTCACCAAATAAATTTAAACTAAAACGATTACCCATATCGCCAATGGCATGGATACAAACCTGATAATTATTTTCGTAAGCCAATTGGCAAACCTTTCGGTACACGTCATTATCTTCCATTAACAAACCCCGATTTCCAGGATCATCAGAATAAGGCTCAATCATTAATGCACCGCGTGAACCCAAGGCTCCATCTGCATATAGTTTAATGGATCGGACCGTTAAATAATCGGTTACGTAGGGCCCGTTCTTAACAAAATTTTCAAAATTTTCTTCAGTAGGGCTTAGCATGGCATTTAACCTGATTTTCAGTTCTCCGCCTTTATTAAGCTCATCGATTAGCATAACAGTTGAATAATCAAGTCCACAGTCGACAACAGAAGTAAGTCCAACGGCAAAGCAGTTCTTTTGTGCTTCCAATAAGGCTTCTGCACTAACTTCAGCAGCATGTTCGGTTATTATTTTCTCAACTAAAGAAATGGCATTATCAATGAGCACACCGCTCGGCTCACCATTTACAAGAATGACTTCGCCCCCCTGAACCTTTGTTTTAGCTGTGATTCCTGCTCGTTTTAATGCTTCGCTGTTTACCCATGCGGCATGTCCGTCAACTCTGCGCAGAGAAACAGGATTGTTTGGAAAAGCTTTATCCAAAATATCTTTGGTAGGGAAATTCTTTACTTCCCAATCGTTTTGATCCCAGCTTCTTCCTATAACCCATTCGGCAGGATGGCTTTCGTGAAAGGCTTTTAAAATTTCAACAATTTCTTCAGGTGATTTAGTCCCACGCAAATCAGCATTGGTTAATAAGGACATTCCATATCCGTAAAAATGTGCATGGGCATCGATCAGTCCGGGGTAAAGATATTGCCCGATGCCGTTAATGGATCTTTGAGCACTGTATTTATCCAGAATTTCCTGGGTTGTACCAACCGCAATAAACTTACCATCCTTTACGGCAAAACTTTCGGCAATACTAAAACCATCATCTACAGTGTAAATATTACTATTAAATACAATTAAATCAACTTGAGTTTTCATATGCGAACAAGAAATTAAAATGGGTAATAAAAGAATTACGGAGATCAACTTTTTCATGGTTAAAAGATTAAGGTGTTTTCAACAAATTTAGAAAAATAGGGTTAAAAAATGAATTTATTTTATATCTTTTCTCCTAATGACTCATTTGATACTGATTTTTCATTTAATACCTTTTCTGATACCAGAAATACCACGGGTTTTTTAGATATGGGATTGGTTCGGGTAATAACAACGGTTTCATAAACCTCTTCCAAAATATCATAGCGGATCACTTCTTCGGGGCTACCTTTCACCTGAATTTCTCCATTTTTTATCAATACCAGATAATCACAGTATTCGCCTGCCAGGTTTAAATCATGGATATTCATTAACACGGTCAAACCAAGGTTTTTATTAAGCCTTTGAATCAAATTGAGCACCTGTACCTGATGTGTAATATCCAGATGAGAAGTCGGTTCATCGAGCAGAAGCAGGTTTGGTTCCTGAGTAAGGGCGCGAGCAATGGCTGCCAGTTGTTGTTCTCCCCCACTCATTTGAGCCATGATCTTATCTTTATGCTGAAAGATACCCGTCAGTTTCATGTATTTATGAGCTACTTCAATATCATATTCCGAGTCGAAAAAGTGAAAACGGCCCTGGTAAGGGATTCTGCCCATCAGCACATAATCTTCAACACTGATCTGAACCGATTCAATATTTTGACTTACGACGGCAATATTTCTGGCTTTTTCTTTAAATCCCATCTTTTTTAAGATGTTTCCTTCGATTGAGATTTTGCCTGAAAGCGTTACAAGTTCGCCACTAATCCCTCTGAAGAGCGTAGTTTTACCTGAACCATTTGGGCCAATGATCCCTGCAAAACATCCTTTGGGTAAATCAAAGTTGATATTTTGAATATGGAATTTTTTATCATATCCACATTTAAAATCCTGTATTGAAAAAAGACTGTTCTTCATCACTGGGATTTATTAAATTTCAGGGAAGTACGACTTAGGATGATCACAAAGGTAATTCCTCCAACAATTCCGGTGATAACTCCAATGGGTAATTCGTTTGGTGAAATCAGCACCCTTGATAAAGTATCGCATAAGATCAGAAAAATACTCCCTCCTAAAAAGGATGACACCAACAAAATTCTAAAATCGGAACCTACCAAAATGCGCATGATGTGAGGGATAACCAATCCAACAAATCCAATGACGCCTGCCACAGCTACACTCACTCCTGCCATAAGAGAGGCAATGATAAATAATAAACGAATACTCATTTCAGTATTTATACCTAAGTGCCTTGCTTTCTCCTGACCTAATCGCAAAGCGTTCAGTGGTTGAACGAAAAAGTAAGATGCAAACAGGCCAAAAAGAGAAATCCAAATGGTCAAACGAATTAATGAATGATTAGGCTCATCCAGAGATCCCATCATCCAAAAAACAATTCCATGAAGATTTTCGGTGGTAGTGATGGCCATCAATAGCATCATAGCCGACGATGAAATAAAACTGATCATTACACCAATCAGCAACATGCTTTGAATCTTCAGTTTTCCATGCCGCATGCTGACAAAATAAACCAGTACGATTGAAATAAAGGCTCCGATAAAACCAAAAAGCGGAAGCATTAATGCACCCAACAAAAAGTGAAGTCCAAATACGATGGCGAATGAAACTCCTAAAGCTGCACCGCCGGAAATGCCTAACGTATACGGTTCAACCAATGGATTCCGATAAATCCCTTGCAAAATAACCCCTGACAAACTCAAAGCTCCACCAACTGATAGCCCCATCCAAACCCTGGGAATCCGGATGTTTTTCAGAATGGAGTATTCCATGCTACCTTCACCATGCTTTAAAATACCGGGAATTTCCCATATTGAAAAGTTGAGTTCACCAATACTCAATGATAATCCTATTGCCAATATCAGGCCTATCAACAAAATGATTATGTATATGAGCCAACGCGAGTATTTCATAATTTAAAATTCAATTCCGATCCTACCTTTCGCTCCCTGATCGTAAGGGTGTTTTATCTTCTTTATAAAGTTAACATAATCTGATAAATCCATTAAGTTTTGAGTGGCTCCCCTACCGGTAAGAACCAATTCAAGTGATGGCGGTTTATTCTTCACAAAATCTAACAGTATTTTTTCGTCTAAAAATGAATCCCTCACACAAATCAGCACTTCATCCATGATCAGTAAATCATAATTTTTGTTTTTCAGAATGGAATTGATTTCATTAAAACTGTTGCTTATTTGGGTTTTTAATTCGTCTAGATTAATCCCTGCTTCGCAGAATGGATGATCTTTAGCAAAAGCAAGAATATCGGCCCCCAACTTCCTTAAACTAGCGATCTCAGTGTATCCGTACTTCTCAGGATTTTTGTGATAATGGACGTATAAAACCCTTAATCCATGCCCCAACGCTCTGCATGCCAGTCCAACCGCTGCTGTGGTCTTTCCTTTTCCATCACCTGTATAAATATGAACAAAACCCAGCTTATTCATTTTTGATATTTTTATAAAGGAAATTTATGAAGATTTCCAAGGTTTGAGTAAAATGATCGGGGGTTGGACTGCAGGCAATATCTGAATCAACGATAAAAATCTGCTTGTTTTTAACTGCATTGACAGAGGTATAATTCATCCAGTTTTTCTTTTCTTCTTCTCCAATATTGCCCATTGTAAATAAAACAATCACATCAGGATTTCTCAACAGTACGCTTTCTCTGGATATACTTCCATTTTTCAGATCATCAGTAGCATTCAGCCCGCCAGCATAAGTGATATAATCATCTAAAAATGTATCCGGAATTACACAAAATAATGGTTTAATACCGATTTGTACAAAAATTTTAGGATGGCTAACCTGGGGGATCATTTTTTTCAGGGCTTCAACTTTTGCTTTCTCCCGATCAATTATTTTCTCTGCCACGGCTTCTCTATCCAGCAATTTTCCAAGTTCAAGAAATTGCTCATTAATTTCATCAAAAGACTTTGGAAGCGGAAAGTACACCATTCTAATTCCGAAATTTTTAAGTGATTGTTGCACTTCCGGATTCGTTAATGAAGTGGCAATTACCAAATCAGGTTTTAAACTCACTACCCGTTCGATATTTACATCAATAGCAGATGCTATTAAAGGGATGCTTTTAGCTGTATTATTTTCACAATAATTGGTGATCCCGACAATCTGATCCTGAATTCCCAGCAAAATTAAATCGTGCGTTAGCGAAGGTGCCAATGAAATAATACGCGGTTTATTTTGCGAATAAAGCGGAGTTGTTAACAGAACTGTCAGCAATCCAAGTAAGAAATAATTTTTAACAGATTTTATCATAGGTTCGTTTTTATGCTCTACCCGGCATGTCATCATTCATAATTATTACATAAGGAAGATGAATAGCATATTGGCAGGTCTTCTGGCTCGTCTGCTTAAAATTGCCTTCCCAACCGATTTATCGGGTAGTGGCTGAAGTATCTTAAGCCTTCTGTGGACTTACAGCTGCGGGGACAGCTCCCGATTTAAACGGGATTCCCTTTTTAAGGTTTTCCTCTTCAATTGAGTAAACCACCAACTGTTGCAAATTTAGAAATAATTTGATCTGACTCGCAGAATTTTTTTATCGTTTAATCAAATGAACAACAAAACAGAGACAAACGTGGCTTTACTTATCACGAATCGAATAGGCCCTCATCTCTTTCAAGCAATAAGATTGATTGTTGAGGAACTATAAAATATTTATCACCATCATAAACAATTTCAATCGCACCTTTTTGCATAAAGATGGCCAAATCGCCTTCCTTCGCCTGCAAAGGAATATATTTCACCTGATCTTCCCCGGCCTTCCATGGTTCATCAGCATCTGATGACATAGGGATAGGATATCCGGGTCCACATTTAATGATGTAACCGGTTTGAATCTCCTCCCTTTCGGTATAACCCGGGGGTAAAAACAAGCCACTTTTTGTTTTATTACTGAGTGTTTTGGGCTTTATTAAAAGGCGATCACCCACTACGATTAAATTGTCAATTTTTTTTCGTGTATTTGATTTCATTATTAGAATTTAAATTTCAGTTTAAAAATAAAGAAAGATACTGAATCAATCATGGTTGATTTATAAAAAAAACGATAATTTTGTTATCAAAACTAAAGGGCTTGGCAAAGGTTAAATATCTTAATTTTATAAAAATTTAAAAAATAAGTACATGAAATTTGTTTTCTTTAAATCACCTAAACCAAAAGCATTTGAATATAAACCGCTGTATTATGATCCTGAAAAAGAAAAAAGGGAAATAAGGAAGAAAGAATTGGGATTGGACGACAGTACTGATCATAAATCGTTTTTCAGAGGAGAATTACAAAGTAAATGGAGAAGGGGCAGAACCGATGATAAAAAGGGTTCGAGGAGAAGAACAACCATATATTTAGTCATCCTGCTTATTGCAGTTTATTATATTTTCTTTACTGATTTTGTTCAGAAACTCGTCAGTATTATAACAATGGATTAATGTCGGATATCATAAGATTACTTCCTGATGCCGTTGCAAATCAAATTGCAGCAGGTGAGGTTATTCAACGACCTGCATCTGCCGTAAAAGAATTATTGGAAAATGCGATTGATTCGGGCGCATCAGTTATCAAACTAATCGTTAAAGATGCCGGTAAAGCGCTCATTCAGGTTATTGATAATGGTTGCGGTATGTCGGTTACCGATGCAAGAATGGCATTCGAGCGTCATGCAACCTCAAAAATTAAAACAGCAGATGATTTGTTTGCCATCCGAACTATGGGATTTAGAGGTGAAGCCCTTGCATCAATAGCAGCTATTGCACAAGTTGAAATACGAACCAGAAGAACTGAGGATGAGCTTGGCACCCAATTAAATACCGAGGGATCAAAACTAATTGACCAACAGCCTATTCAATGCCCTGCAGGAACAAACATTTCGGTTAAAAATTTATTTTTCAATGTACCTGCCCGAAGAAATTTTTTAAAATCGACCCAAATTGAAATTCGACATATTATTGATGAATTTATCAGGGTTGCCATGGTTCATCCTGAAATTGTTTTTTCTTTTCATCACAACGAAAAAATGGTTTTTCATCTGAATAATTCAAATTTAAAACAACGAATTACCGGATTATTTGGATCACAATATTCGAATCGGCTTGTACCGGTAGAACAAGAAACCGAAAAAATTAAAATCTATGGTTTTGTTGGAAAGCCAGAATTTGCACGCAAAACAAGAGGTGAACAGTTTTTCTTTGCCAATAATAGATTTATCAAACACCCATATTTGCACCACTCAGTTGATGCGGCTTTTGAGGAATTGCTCACAAAAAATAGCTTTCCAAGCTATTTTCTTTTTATCGAAATTGATCCAAAAATGATTGACATTAACATCCATCCCTCAAAAACAGAAGTCAATTTTCAGGACAATAAAACCTTGTATGCTCTACTTAGATCGGCTATAAGGCAAGCATTAGGCAAATACAACATTACGCCTTCACTCGATTTTGAAACCGAAAGGTCGCTAGATTTCCCTGAGCCACCAATAGGTATTCAGGTAAATCAACCCAGCATAAAAATAAATACTGATTATAATCCCTTTGAATCACGACAAAAATTGGCAGGAACGCCAAGAGAAATAAGAAATTATGAAAACTGGGGGAAACTTTATCAAGGGAACATCAATTATAAGGAAAATTTCGAACAGGAAATTAGTCGAGGTAAGCAGCAAACTGAACTTGATCATTTAAAGGCCGATTCGAGTAAAGTTACCAACCAAAAAATATTTCAGATCAAGCAACGTTTTATCGTGACATTTGTAGCATCAGGTATTATGGTAATTGATCAAAGTCGGGCACATGAGCGAATTCTGTTCGAGGAATATATGAACGTATTTGAAGGACAGGTTTCCCATTCGCAGCAAGAATTATTCCCCGAAACAATTACTTTTAGTTCGTTGGATGCTGCCATTATTGATGAAATTAAAGATGATTTAAAAATTTTGGGCTTTGAAATAAATGCATTAGGTAAGAATGCCTATGTAATTACAGGTCAGCCGGCTGACCTAAAGGACATAAACATCAAAGACAGTCTTGACAGGATTATTGAGAATTACCGAAAAAATCTGATTGATTTAAATCTTAATAAAAGGGTTAATTTAGTAAGTGCATTGGCAGCTAATATGGCTATCAAATCGGGAGTAAATCTTCAAAAAGAAGAAATGAATGCCATGATCGATAAATTATTTGCCTGCAAAATACCTGATGTTTCGCCCGGAGGGAAAGCAATATTTAAAGTAATTTCGATTGAAGAAGTTGAAGGATTGTTTAATTAAAAAACGAATATATGAATTATCAGCAGTTTAGGCCTACAGGATTTAATATTTTACCGCCTGTAGTAAAAAACTTATTAATTATAAATGGGCTTTTTTTTCTGGGCACCATTACTTTTCAAAATGTCTTTCATACTGATTTAAGTAAACATCTGGGTTTGCATTATTTTGAGTCTGAGCAATTCAATCCATTTCAATTGGTCACATACATGTTTATGCATGGTGGCATGAGCCATATTTTCTTTAATATGTTCGCATTGTGGATGTTCGGGAAAACATTGGAGGAAGTTTGGGGCCCAAAGCGATTCCTGACTTACTATATGGTTACGGGAATAGGAGCTGCCTTGATACAAATGCTTGTAACATTTATACGTATTCAATCCATTGAGGCTGCGCTAAGCCCTGATTTGATCGATATTGTTTATAGAGAAGGAAGTAGCGTGATCCAGCAAGGAATGAATTATTCTAATGATGCGATGGCTAAATTAAACGCGATGATCAATACACCTACAGTTGGTGCATCAGGTGCGGTTTTCGGCTTATTGCTTGCTTTCGGAATGCTGTTCCCAAATGCAGTAATTTATCTTTATTTTGCCATTCCGATAAAAGCCAAATGGTTTGTGATGATTTATGGAGCGATAGAACTTTATTCCGGTGTTGCAAATAACCCGGCCGATAATGTTGCCCACTTTGCGCATTTAGGAGGCATGATTTTTGGTTTCTTCCTGATCAAATATTGGAAACGAAATTAGCTAAGAAATATGTATATAAATAATAGCCCGATTGAGGAGGTTAAAACTTTTTTTAAGCAGCGGTCCTTACTTTCACGTCTGATCTTAATTAATGTTGCAATTTTCATTTTAGCCAGCATTATTAATTTGTTTTTTTGGCTAACTCAATCAGGTAATGATATTGTCGGAAACCATAGTAGTTCTCTGTTTATTACATGGTTCGCCGTTCCTTCAAATGTAAGCGAACTCTTGCTCAAACCATGGACATTGCTAACTTATATGTTTCTTCAGGAAAAATTTTTCCATTTATTTTTCAACATGGTGATGTTATACTTTGGCGGAAGAATATTTTCTGAATATTTGACTTCCGCAAAATTGCTCAGTGTTTATGTTTGGGGAGGTCTCTTCGGAGCATTATTATTTGTTTTTACCTATAATTTCTTTCCCGTTTTCCAAAGGGAAGTGCTCTTTTCAGTTCCTTTACTTGGGTCCTCTGCCGCAGTTATTGCCATTTTGGTTGCCATTGCCACCCACGTTCCGAATTATTATGTAAACCTGATAATAGTAGGCAGAGTTCGATTAAAACATTTAGCCGTTTTCTTTATTATCATCGATGTTTTGAGCATTCAAAAAGGCAATGCAGGTGGCCACATTTCGCATTTAGGGGGTGCTATATGGGGTTTTGCCTATATTTGGTTAACAAAAAATGGTTTTGCGATGAACTGGAACTTTCTTAAAATGCCTAAATTCTTTTACGCTAGTAAGCCTCGAAAATCATACAGCAATCCGAATTACAGTAAACGCCCGGTAACTGATGAAGAATTTAACAGAGCTAAAATCAAACAACAAAAAGAAATCGACCTTATCCTTGAAAAAATATCCAAATCAGGATATAGCAGCCTGACCTCAAAAGAAAAAGAGTTATTGTTCAAAAGCAGTAACAAATAGTGAAAGGAAAACCACAACCGGAAAATTACATTTTAAGATATTTACTCTATCTGAACTATATCTTTATTATACTTCTCGGACTATCTTATTTGTCAATTTATATCAATCCTGTTGATTTTTGGGCAATATCCATTTTTGGGATGGCCTATCCTTTACTCATCATTACAAATCTGCTTTTTATCATTTTATGGATTGGTTTCAGACGAAGTTATTTTCTAATTTCTTTGACTGCAATTTTAATCGGGTTTAATTTGATCGGAAAATTTATTCAGTTTAGTTTCGTCGGGAAGCAAGCCGGACCAATTGAATCAATCTCATTATTATCTTATAATGTCCATAATTTTTCACAGAAGTCGAGCAAAGGTGTTTTTGATAAAGAAATCCAGCATGAGATTTTTAATTTTATTGAATCCCAAAATAGTGACATCGTATGCTTACAGGAGTTTAACTATATTGGTGAAAATATTTATGCTTCGCATGCCCAATTAAAACAACAACTGGGATCGAACAATTACTATTTTGAGAGCTATTTCAATCCCAAAAAAAACAAAGTATTTGGAATGGCAACTTTCAGCAAGTTTCCCATCATAAATTCGGGAAACCTTGACTTGGCAGAAACAAGAAAATTTGGCACTTTCATCGATGTTATACGCGCAGATGATACCATCAGGATTTATAACATTCATCTGGAATCAATCAGTCTTAATTACGTTGACTATGCTTTTGTTTCAGGAATTAGCACCGGTGATAGCATACAAAAACCCAATACCGGTTTATTGCTTAATAAATTACGTAAAGCATTGATTAACCGCACCAAACAAGTTATAGTTTTAAAAAACCATATCTCACACTCTCCTTATCCTGTGATTTTATGTGGAGATTTCAACGAATTGTCCTGCTCTTATAATTATAGATATCTCTCTGCCGGAATGCATGATGCTTTTGTTGATAGTGGCATTGGAATTGGAAAAACTTTTGCAAGCATTTTACCGGCATTCCGTATTGATTATATTCTTTTTGATCCGCATTTTAAATCTTTCGATTATGAGGAAATCAAAATTAATTTATCCGATCATTATCCCATAAAAACCAAATTAAATTTGAAATAATACAGAAGTTGATTTGATGAATTCGTATTTTTGAATTCCAGTATAAAATATATGAAATTCGAGCTTACTTCTGATTTTGAACCGACCGGGGATCAACCCGAAGCTATCAAACAACTGATGGAAGGTGTTTTGCGTGGCGATAAAGCACAAACCCTTTTAGGTGTTACAGGTTCGGGTAAAACGTTTACCATTGCCAATGTAATTAATCAGCTTAACAGGCCTATTTTGGTTTTGAGTCATAACAAAACGCTTGCAGCCCAACTTTATGGCGAATTCAAACAGTTTTTTCCGAATAACGCAGTAGAGTATTTCGTTTCCTATTACGACTATTATCAACCTGAAGCATACCTACCGGTAACAAATACTTATATTGAAAAAGATCTTTCAATAAATGATGAAATTGAGAAATTAAGATTAAGCACCACATCATCCTTACTATCGGGAAGAAGGGATGTAATTGTTGTTTCATCAGTCTCATGTATTTATGGTATTGGAAATCCCGATGATTTTACAAATAATGTGATTCGTTTGAAATTAGGGGACAAAATCGGCAGAAATGTTTTTTTGCATGCCTTGGTTACAAGCTTATACTCACGAAATGAAATTGCGTTAAACAGGAGTAACTTCAGGGTAAAAGGAGATACGGTGGACGTTTTCCCGGCCTATTCAGATATCTGTTATCGCATCGTTTTCTGGGGAGATGAAATTGAAGAACTTGAAACCTTCGATCCTGTTACGGGCAAATCTATTTTATCGATGGAGGACATGACCATTTATCCGGCAAATATATTCGTCACCTCTAAAGATAAAATGATACAGTCTATTTATAACATCCAAGATGACTTGGTAAAACAAGTGGCCTATTTCAAAGAAATTGGAAAAAACCTGGAGGCAAAACGGCTTGAAGACAGAGTAACCTACGATTTGGAAATGATGCGGGAACTGGGATATTGCTCAGGAATTGAGAACTATTCCAGATATTTTGACGGACGTGACACCGGTAGTCGCCCCTTCTGTTTGATCGATTATTTTCCGGATGATTTTTTGTTGGTTGTTGATGAAAGTCATGTGACGATTCCTCAGGTAAGAGCAATGTACGGTGGAGATCGATCACGGAAGCATAATCTTGTAGAATATGGATTCAGACTGCCTTCAGCCATGGATAACAGGCCTCTTAAATTCGATGAATTTGAGAGTATAATTGGTCAAGCCATATATGTAAGTGCAACCCCTGCCGATTATGAATTAATGCTTTCGGATGGTATTTATGTCGAACAAATAATCAGGCCGACCGGGCTATTGGATCCGGTTATTGAAGTACGCCCAAGTCAAAATCAGATTGATGATTTGCTTCATGAAATAGAAAGAGTAGTGAGCCAAAATGAACGTGTTTTGATTACGACCCTTACCAAAAGAATGGCGGAAGAACTTACAAAATACATGACTCGTCTGAACATCAAATGCAGTTATATTCATTCGGACGTAGAAACGCTTGATCGGGTTGAAATTTTAAGAGACTTAAGACTTGGTGTTTACGACGTATTGGTTGGCGTAAATTTATTAAGAGAAGGCCTGGATTTACCGGAAGTCGCGCTCGTTGCAATTTTGGATGCGGATAAGGAGGGATTCCTCAGATCAGCAAGGTCACTGACACAAACGGCCGGGCGGGCTGCCCGAAATTTGGGAAGCAGAGTAATTATGTACGCTGATAAAATTACAAAGTCGATGCAAATAACCATGGATGAAACTGATAGGAGAAGGGAAAAACAAATTGCATACAATACTAAATATAATATTACGCCAACACAGATCACCAAGTCCAGAGAGTCAATTATGGGACAATCTGCTGTTGCCAATACAAAAGCATACATTAAATCTTTTGAACATACCATTGCAGCTGATCCTGTCGTAAAATATATGAATAAAGATCAGATCAACAAAGCTATTCAGAATAATAAGAAACAAATGGAAGCAGCAGTAAAAGAACTTGACTTCATAACAGCCGCAAGACTAAGGGATGAAATAAACGATTTAAAAAAATTGTTAGCCGAAAAATAATGCAAACTCATTTTTTGTATTTATTAACTATTTTTTGTAGATAAATTATTACAAACATAGATGTCCAATAACTAAAATATACTATTTTTACATCAAATTAATTTGGCTCGAACTGAGTCTTGCGCGAATATTAAATACTAACTACATGAAAAAAAAGATTCTTATTATTGACGATGAGCTCAGCATCCGTATGTTATTGGAGAATTTCCTTAAAAGGGAATACAATGTTGTGACAAAGAATGACGGGATGGAAGGACTAACTTGGTTGGAAGAAGGGAATATACCTGATTTAATAGTAGCTGACATACAAATGCCTAATTTGGATGGATATGATTTCATTAAAAATTTGCGCGCAAGTGGTTATTTTAAGCACATCCCATTAATCATGTTATCTGGAATAGAAAGTACAGCGGAGAAAATTAAATGCTTAAAATTGGGTGCCGACGATTATATCGTAAAACCATTTAATCCTGAAGAGTTATCCATCAGAATTGAATTACTCATCTCTAGGAAATCATAATTCAATCGTTAACTTTGAATTTGATGGAAAACGGAACTAAAAAGAAATTAAATATTCTTTATATCGGTGGCAATCAGGAAGTCATCAAGAAATATCAGGATTCGTCCCTTCTTTTCGGTATTATTTTAACTGAAAATGGACTTGAGGCGATCAATAAACTTAGGACTCTTGAGGAATTGGATGGGATAATTTCAGAGGCACATCTACCAGGCATAAATGGGATAGAAGTTTTCAGAATGATCAGAAATGAAGGCATGCACCCTAAAACGCCATTTATTCTCATTACACACGAACAGGACGAGAAGCTTTATAAACTTGCAATTAAAGAACGAATTGATGATTTTTACATCATTCCGATAAATATTGAGGAAATTTATACCCGTATTGAATTTCTAAAATCTTTTAAAGCAAATTACTCAAAAGAGAAGGTTACAAAAAAGAACGTTCATGATTATAGTGTGCCGATCATAAAACGATTATTTGACATCATGGTTTCAGGCTTCGCCTTATTGCTCCTATCTCCTGTTTTTATTTTTGCTGCCCTTGCAATCAGGCTTGAATCAAAAGGTAAGGTTTACTACACATCAAAAAGAGTAGGTACTGGATATAAAATATTCGATTTTTACAAATTCAGATCAATGTATCATGGATCGGATGCCAGATTGAAAGAATTAGATCATCTCAATCAATATTCTAAAAACAATCATGAACAGGATTCGAATAATGCAGACGATTATTTAAAGAATCAATGTCCAAGGTGTTCAAAGTTAAAGAAAGGACTCTATTGCTCACCCACTCTTTATACAGGTGGACATAAAGTTTGCGAATATTGGTACAATGAACTTAAAAAATCTTCTGAATCATCAACATTTATTAAAATTAAAGATGACCCACGCGTAACCAAGATTGGGAAGATTATTAGAAACACAAGCATTGATGAACTCCCTCAATTAATCAATGTTTTAAAAGGCGATATGTCGATTGTTGGTAATCGGCCATTGCCTTTATACGAAGCTGAATTATTAACATCCGACGATTGGAGTGAAAGGTTCTTAGGTCCGGCTGGAATTACTGGACTATGGCAAGTAGAATTGAGAGGAAGAAAGGGCGAAATGTCTGAAGAAGAACGGAAAGTTTTAGACAATCATTATGCTAAAACTTATTCTTTTTGGGGTGATATTAAGCTGATATTGCGAACAATTCCAGCTCTTTTTCAAAAAGAAAACGTATAATAGTTTACTTTTTGAATTTACAAACAGTTCTTATATAGGTAAATTTTAACATATTACATAATACTTAACTGTTAAAAACTCTTTAATAACTATTTGAATTTGCCTTAATTATTTATCATAAAATAATTGTAGTTTGTTTAGTTGAAAATTTATAATTTTAAATATCATAATTCTTCGAAAAAACAGAACCCATGGTTTGTTGGAATAAACTCTTAATAAAAATATCAGTTCCTCTTTTTTTCATTGCCTTTACTTCTGTTGTGGAAGCTCAAGTGATAGACAGTTCGATGTTTTTTAATCCAATTAGAGATAACATAGCGCAAAAGCTGCCTCCTCTTGAAGCCCTTATTGATTCAGCTATTGCTAATTCGCCACAAATTAAAATGGATGAATTAAATGCAGATTTCACAAGATATGAAATTATATCCGCTAAAAGACAATGGCTTCAGCATTGGGGATTAGACATGATTGTTAATTATGGTAATTACCTCTATAGTGAACGTGATGAGTTTGTAAAAAAGACCCAATTTTATCTTTATGAATCGAGAAGGCTTAACTATGGAGCCGGGATTTATGTTAGAATGCCTATTTTTTATGCTGTGGACCGAAAAAATGAGATTAATAAAAAGAAAAAATACAGAGAAATAGCCATTGTTAACAGAGAAATTCATGTAAGGGTTATTAGACAAGAAGTTATTGCAACATATAACATATTAATGCAACAACAGGAAATTTTAAAAATAACCAATGATTATCAGCAAGTTGCTGATATGATGATGCGTAACGCAGAAAATATGTTCTTAATAGGTGATATACCGCCTGAAGAATATGCCCGACAAAAAGATTATCAAACCAGGGGAGCTACTGATTACGCCTTAACGGTAGGAAGATTTAATAGTGCGTATACTTTACTTGAGGAATTAGTAGGTATCAGGTTTAATCTCATTAATGTATTAAAATAATGGATTTACACAAAGTTATACAACTGATAAAAAGACATTTGTTTTTACTTATTGCGATACCATTATCCATGGCATTACTCGTATACATATTCACGCGTAATCAAGCAAAAACCTATTCTTCAGAAGTTATTATTTATACAGGGATTGCCACCGGTTATTCAATTGAATCGACAAACAGTAGGTCTGTCGATTATTTTTCAACAAATATCCAATTTGATAATCTAATAAATCTCATTAAAGCAAATCAAACGATTGAGAATACGGCGATACGACTCTTAGCCCAAGATATCTCACTTGAAGAACCCAATCCACAATATATCTCAGCCAGTAATCATGCCACATTACACCAAATTGTTCCAAAACACGTAAAAGACTTGGTAGTAAAAAATGGAAAGATGGGATTGGCAAGAGATAAAGAAGAGCAAATAAGAAGACTTGAACAGGAAATACAAGGACTTGAACAACAAATTTCGTCAAAAAAATCAAACGAATTATTAGGCGCCACATCCAACACTTCAAATACTTCTACTCAACCTCAGACTAATATAGATAAATCGGATAATAGTATATTTCACACCGTACGCCCCGGTGAAACCTTATACTCTATTGCTGCGATGTATAATATCAGTGCAGGCGAAATTGTGGATCAAAATAATTTGAGAAATAATTCAGTAAATGTGGGACAAACTTTGATTATTCATAAAGAACTTCCTACCGACTATTTATATCACATTGTAAAACCGGGAGAAAATGTTTACACTATATCCCGGCTATATAATACAAGTATCAATGATATCAGAAGGCAAAATAATCTATATTCAGATGATTTGATTGTTGGCAACAGACTTATGATAAAAAAGATTACTCCAACTGCCTCAGGGTATACTGATAATTCAACCAATCAAATTAATACCTCAACGGTAATCATTAACCCGGACGAAGCAAAGATTGATTTTAGCAGGTTTGAATGGCCATATAAAAAAGACCCTGTAATACCTCCTTATATCAGAAAGGATGACTTTTATCATACAGTTGATAATTTCACTAATTATTATAATTCCAGCGATACAAATTTTATTTACGAATTGCTGCATTATAATCATCCTCATTATAGTGTTGCAAGTATTAAGTCTAATTCCGGAGTTTACAGAGTAAGCAATTCCGATTTTATTCGAGTTTCATATCAGGCAGATGATCCCGGTATTTGTCAACAAACACTTAAAATACTGGCTGAAGTATTCATAAAGAACTACACCATGCTGAAATCAAATGAAACAGATGAAGTTGTAGCATATTACCAAAGAAAAGTGGAAGAAGCTGATGCAAAGTTACAGGATGCTGAAGATAGGCTTCTTGAATTTAACAAAGAAAATAATATTATTAACTATTATGAGCAAAGTAAATACATTGCGGCACAAAAGGAAGATTTAGATCTTTACTATCAAAACGAACAAATTAGGCTTGCATCAGCTTCAGCTGCTTTACGAGAACTGAAAACAAAACTGATGGGAAAAGACAGCATCTATTTAAAGAGCGATATCATCATGCAAAAAATGAAACGGATCTCAGAAATATCTGAACTGGTTATCATTAATGAAATATCTACCGAATATGACCCCTACATTGGCTCTAATCTGGTTAACCTAAAAGCTGAAGCCAAAAGAATTAAGGATGAGGTAAAGGCCCATGTTGATCAATTATTTTTATATTCCAGATCAAATGAAGGAATCCCCATTAAAGATTTACTTGTGGAGTACATGAACAATAACATTTCTTTCGTTGAAGCTCAGGCAAGTTTACGGGTACTTAGTAATAGAAAACAAGATTTCACGCGTATCTATCAAATTTTTGCTCCTTTAGGTGCTATGTTAAAACGGATTGAAAGAGAAATAAGTGTAGCGGAGCAATCTTATCTGGAGTTTTTGCATAGTTTCAATGTGGCAAAAATGGAACAACAAAACAATTTACTATCTTCCAATATTAAAATTGTTGATGAGCCATCGTTCCCACTGCAGGCAAATCCATCACGAACCAAACTATTGATCTTAGTAGCAGGCGTATTTGGATTCTTCATTGTCGCCTTCATAATTTTAATGCTTGAGTATTTTGATACCAGTGTTAAAAATCCATCGGCAGTTGAAAAATCAACAAATCTTAAATTAGCCGGTGCATATCCTATCGTGGAACCCGGTCGGGATTGTTCATATACCTGTAACCGTCTGACGGAAATGCTTTTACAACAAATAAAATTGCATATCACCCATAATTCAATATTCACCTCCGAAAAGCCATACCTGATTTTAATATTTAGTACTCAGCGACAAGTTGGGAAAACAACTGTTGCAACAGCACTAATTAATAAACTGCGTTCTTATGGCGAAAAAGTATTGTTTTTGAATTATTCAAAAGATGAAACAACTACTGAGGGCAATGATTTTGACAGTACCATTACCTACCAAATCGATAATAAATTTGTGGAAATCAAACATATTAATGAGTTATTGCTAAGTAATTACCTTAGACAAGACAATTATAAGTATGATTATATTTTCTTAGAAATCCCTGCAATTATTTTCAATTCATATCCATTTGAGTTAATGAGTTCAGTTGATGTACCGTTACTTATCATTAAAGCAAATGACTATTGGAGAATTTCGGATTCTGCAGCACTAAAAACTATGCAGGAAGTATCAAGAGAAAAGCCCATGGTCGTTCTAAATCTAACAGAACTGAACTCTTTAGATGATATAATCAATGATATTCCTGAAAATGAGCAAAGATCGTTAAGAAAAAAGTTAAAAACCATTATTACCTATCCTTTCAGATTAAGGGTCAAGGTAAGGGTTGAATAAAACGACAATTGTGAAATCTAACTTTTTTAAAGCACTAAGTAACGATAACTTCTTATCGTTGGCGAGTAATCTTGGGGCTGCTATTTTTAGGGTTTTAAGCTTCATGTTGCTGGTACGTTCACTTGAACCAAATATTTTTGGTGAATGGGTTATTTTTGTTACGGCCGGGAATTTTTTTGAAATGTTACGGTTCGGTCTTACCAGAACGGCCATCATTAGATTTCTATCAGGAGCAAAAAATGATGATCGAAAAAAACTAATAGGTACGAATTGGGTGCTTGGGCTCATGGCGACTATACTTCTTGCCATTATTATTTGGATTGCTTATTTTCTATTTCCAACAACCATCGAGGGATCAGGCTATTCCTTGTTTTTTATATGGTACCCTATTCTTTCTTTTGCCAACTTGCCTTTCAATCTTGCAATATCAGTTTTATATGCTGATCAAAAGTTCGGAAAAATATTATTGGTCAATTTATTAAGAGATGGTGGATTTTTCATCTTTCTAATTATTAATTTTTTATTTTTCCACTTAGGGATCATGCCAATTCTATACGCTTTTTTGACCATTAATTTAGCCGTTTCTATTCACTCCATGTTAAATAAATGGGATGGTTATCATTATATCTTTAATGCTAATAAGCAAACAAATAAAACCATATTAAATTTTGGAAAATATACTACCGGAACATTGATTGGGGCCAATTTATTAAAAAGCTCAGATGTGGTTCTCTTAGGATTAAGCCCTTTTATTGGGACTGTTGGTGTTGCTTTATATAGTGTACCTTTAAGATTGACCGAGATTTTGGAAATCCCATTAAGGAGCTTTGCAGCGACTGCATTCCCCAAGATGTCAAAAGCCAGTATTGAGAACAATATGGACGAAGTTAAGCGTTTATTTTATTCCTATTCAGGTGCACTCACTTTTGTGATTTTGCCTGTTATTATTTTCGCATTCATCTTTTCGGAACAATTTGTACATGTACTTGGTGGGCCCGAATATATTGTAACACAAAATATCTTTAGATTTTTCTGTATTTATGGACTTTTCATTGCAGTAGATAAATTTACCGGAATTGCATTGGACAGTATTAACCAACCTAAAAAGAATTTTATTAAAGTAATTTATATGGCGCTTGCGAACATTTTTGGTGATATATTCATGATTTTCTATCTGGGCAAATTCATATTCTTCTTATCAATTGCCGGAATTATACTGTCCAACTATATGCCTTTATTCCCTATTGAAATATTTACTTATGAACTTACTGTAATTAATATATTGGAATTGGTAGCGCTGGTAACAATTTTGTTCACAATTATAGGTATCATAGTCGGATTATATTATCTGAACAATGCGCTTTCTTTATCCTTACGAAGAATTTTTACGGATGGCTGGAAGTTTTTCATAATCATCATTAAGGATATTAAGTCTGCTATTGTTCAATAAAATCTTTGTAACTTTATCAAATGCAAAGTTAACTATGTTTAATAGACTAAAGAGATATACTGGCTCATATAAGCTCAACGACCCAATATTCATGATTGGCATGTTTGCGATTGCTGTATTATTCAGTTTTATTTTGACACAAGTTAAATTACAATTTGCATTGGTACTAATGCTGCTTCCTTTAGTGTTAGTTTATCTAAATCGATTATTTACCCATCCAAGGTTAGGACTGATTACAATTATTATATTAGCCTGGTTGGCTGTCGGAATAACTAGATACATTACCGGGATTCCGTTTGGGCTAACTATTGACTTTTTTTTAGTTCTGACCTTGGTCGCAGTATTTTTCCGAACCTTTTATGATGGAATAGATACAAAAGCATTTAATAATGACATTGTTATATTGCTTACTCTTTGGTTTCTTTATGCGGCAGCAGAAATATTGAACCCTGAAGCTTTAAGCAAGACTGCCTGGTTTTACGCTATGCGCGGTGTAGCCTTATATTCGATGTTAACAGTCCCTTTAGTTTTCCTGCTTTTCAGAAAGGTTAAACACCTCAATTTATTCTTGTACATGTGGGGAGTCATCTCAATTCTGGGGTCGTTAAAAGGAATGCAGCAAGTTTATCTTGGTCTTGATTATGCAGAACAACGCTGGCTTGATCAGGTTGGATATATCACGCACGTATTATTCGGGGAGCTTAGGGTGTTCTCATTCTATACTGATGCCGGTCAGTTTGGAGCTGCACAGGGAGCTGCAGGTATTGTTGGACTTCTAGTTGCACTTAACTCAAAAAAACCAGTGGATATTATTTTCTTTCTAATAATGGGTATAACCGGAATTTGGGGGATGATGATTTCAGGAACAAGGGGTGCAATTATTGTGCCCTTGATTGGTGCCTTATTATATCTGATTCACAGGAAAAACCTAAGAGTTATTATGCTGGGCTTAGTTTTAATAGCTGGGATTTATGTTTTCTTTAAATATACATATATCGGCTCAGGCATTTCTCAAATCAGGCGTATGCGTACTGCTTTTTTTCCTGCAGATGATGCATCTCTGCAAGTTCGTCTTGATAACAGAAGGGTTCTGCAAGTTTATTTATCATCCCGACCCTTCGGCGGTGGAATTGGTAGTGCCGGTAACTGGGGTCAACGATTCTCTCCAAATGGATTTTTAGCTAATGTTGCTACTGACAGTTGGTACGTTCAAATATGGGCGGAGATGGGTATTATTGGTTTGACATTTCACTTATTTATCCTTGCATTTATTCTAACCAAATCCTCATACTTAATAATGTTTCGGGTGAAAGACCCCGAGCTTCGGGGTAAACTGAGTGCATTAGCTTGCGCCTATGCAGGAGTGTTAGGTGCCAGCTATGGAAATGGTGTGCTTGGTCAAATTCCAACAGGTATTTTAACTTACATTAGTTGGGGCTTTCTGTTCATGGCTCCAATGTTAGATCGGGAAGTTAGAGGAATAACCGATTCTGCTAACTAGTTTGGTTTTTCTTCCCAATAATGTATTCTATAAGTCTTTTTCCATGAACAGCAAAACGTTGTTTAAATGCTTCCCATATTCCACCATCAAATACAATCCTTCGTGAAGAAGTAATCACAACAGCTCTCGGATTGCTAACTAATCTCAGTTTCCCTTTTTTCTGAAGGTTTAAAGCCATTGTTCCATCTTCCGATTCTTCTGTAAAATACTTACTATCTTTAGTATTATTAAATACCCGAACATTTTTCACTTTAAATCCACCTGTTGTTCTGCCAATTTCTGTTACCAAACCCATGGTGAAGCCCATTACATTAAGATATTCACGCTTACGCATCCGGATTCTAACTAAAATGCCAACAATTCTTTCATAAATCCACATCGAGAGCCTACTTACTCCAATCGGGGGTATAAAAGCATATCTTCCGTATACACCCATTATATGTTCATTCCTCTCCATTGGCTTGATCATTAAATCAACCCATCTTGGTGGATATAAGGTATCAGAATCTGCACATAAATGATACTTACCTTTACAATTATCCAAACCACATTGTCTGGCAAAAGAAGTTCCTTGTTTTGGCTCAAAATAATTTCTCACACCTAATTCATCAAGCACCTTTTGAGTATTGTCGGTTGAATTATTGTTTATTACTACTATTTCTACTTCATTTTTCGTTGTACTTGCAGCTAAAGAAGATAGTGTCCGGAAAATATTATCTGCTTCATTCCAGGCAGGAATAACAATAGAAACCAACGGATTTTCAGACTGAAACTTTTTAATTCTATTCTTGATATCTGTTAATTCCTCAGTAGTTAAGTCACTATATTTCTTATTTGAATATAAATGAGGTTTAATCCATTTTGGAAGACTTATTCCTATCATATTATTAATTGATGCTTTGAGTAAAAATTAAAAATTTGGCTAATTTAGTAATTTATAAGCATGATATAAACTCTGTTGTGGCTCTATTTTATATTCCAATGATTTCATATGATTATTTAGCTCATTTATGTCGTAGGAATCATAGGTCGGTTCATAAATGATGTGTTCAAACTTCTTACTTAAATCAAAATTCAATGATTTAATAATTGGGAATTCGGCTCCTTCACAATCCAATTTTAATAAATCACATTTATTACTTATTTTGTTTGCCGTAAGTGCCTTGGCTAATGTCACCAATTCAATTTCAACAAAATTTTCGCTTACGTTTTCAGAAAAAATACTGTGCCCTCCTATATTAGTGGGATGAATATACAATTTACTTTTGCCAGATTGATCACTAACAGCAATAGGTAAAACCTGAACATCTGATAATGCATTCATTTTAATTGTCTCATTCAATTGATCTATGCAAGGAGGGTATGGTTCAAAACAATAAACCTTTGAATTGGGATACAATTGTTTCATCCTGAGTGCAAAAAATCCGGTATTTGCACCAACATCAAAAATTACAGGTTCTTCACTATTGAGTTGAACGTCGTAGCATTTGTCGATAAAAATTTCATTATAAATATAAAACGACATAAAATCATAAATTTTGATACGCTTTCCATCTTTGAATTTTAATGTGATGATAAGGTTATTAAAAACAGGGAATAATTTAAGTGTGGAACCCATATAAAATGAGCAAGGATTTTTTAAATTCTTCCATTGTTTTTTAATCTTCGCCAGTGAAGTGAATTGTTCAAATAACCAATTTAATTTAAAGGAACCTTTCATAGTAACGTTTTCAGATATATCTATATTTTAGTTTTTTCGGGCAAGTGCCCAAACTACTACAGGGAAATAGGCTTGGTTTTTTAATGATCCAAACCAACCTCTTGGAGCCCAACCTCGACGCAGGTTTGCTCTTACACAGCTTTTATTCCCCCACGAATAAGTTTTAATATTTTCCAGATCAAAACCGCATTCATGCAAAAAATATTTCATACCAGTTTCGGTCCATCGCGTACAATCTTCCGGCATGGGATGGATTTTAATTAAGAATGGGGTTGCTACTAAAAAATAAGCTCCGGGCTTTAACATTTCATAAACATTTTTTGCTGCACGATATGGATATAATAAATGCTCAAAAATCTGATCTGCTATGATTAAATCAAACTGCTTATCCAGCTTATCTTTACAAATATCGAACTCTGGATACTCAGTTGCCTGATACGATTTAAAACCCAAATGCTGCCAGTTGTCAGCACCTGATATTTCTAGTGTGTCCAATTTTTCCGGATGTAGCTGGTTTAACAGAGCATAACATTCTCTGTACATGACCGTTCTAACCCATTGCTTATGATCATATCGAATAAACTTAAGTATTGGTATGATTTTTTCTTTATTATCTTGCAGCCAACCCATAAGAAAGTTTAATTAATTAATTATGTAATTTAAATTTAGCCTTTGTTTAGTGACGTTAAATATAAAAAAAAATTAGGATTTTTTTAATCAAAACATTCGATAGCAATATTATCAGAAAATAGAGACATATCCAGCATTTAGGATATTTACTAAATTTACATAAAAAAATCTCAAAGAACGGATGAACAACACCCCACTGGTTTCTATAATTACAGTTAACTATAACAGGTTACAAGATACAATCGAACTGTTTGAATCTATTGGCAAGATTACGTATTCAAATATTGAACTAATCCTCATTGACAACGGATCAGATGATGATCTGGCTTTATTAGAACGAAAATTTCCAAACTTAAGACTTATCAAAAATGAAAATAATTTGGGGTTCGCAGCAGCCAATAATATCGGAATTAAACTGGCTAAGGGCAAGTACATTTTATTGATAAATAATGATGTAATTGTTACTCCTGATTTTTTAACAAGTTTGGTTCGGAAATTAGAGAAGGAGCAAAGCATTGGAATCGTAAGTCCAAAAATATATTATTATTACATACCGGAGATGATTCAATATGCAGGATTTACCGACATTAACCCTATTACCATTCGTAATAAGGGTATTGGATTCAATGAGCTTGAGTCGGGTAAATATGACGAAGAAAAAGAGACTTATTATGCCCACGGTGCGGCCTTTTTATTTCGAAGTGAACTTATTGATAAAATCGGGTTTATGAGTGAAATATTTTTTCTTTATTATGAAGAAATGGACTGGTGCAAACGAGTAAGAAACAGCGGATATAAAATTTATTATATACCTCAATCAATCATTTATCATAAAGATTCTGCTACGACAGGTGCCGATAGTCCTCTGAAAACCTATTATTTAAATCGCGGTCGGCTAATATATATGCGTAGAAATGTAAAATTTCCTTTATTGATTTTAAGTGGTTTGTATCAGGTTTTATTTGCTTTCCCAAAGAATTATCTCAGATTGCTGATTCAAAAAAAATGGACCCATGCCCATGCTTATAAAAATGCTTTTCTTTGGTTTTATAAACATTTTTTTTCAAAAAAAATATTGGTAGATCAGTTTAAATTTGATCTTGACAGGAGATTATAGTAACTTGCCGACAAATCACATTAGACTCTATGATCCCTAAAAAGAGGAGAACTGAATATCCGCTTATCTCAATAATAACAGTTAACTATAACCATTCGGAGGTTACTTGTGAACTCATTGAATCATTGAACAAAATTTCGTATCCAAATATTGAAATTATTGTAATTGATAATTGTTCGCCCGATGATGATCCCAAGTTAATAAAAAGAAGATTTCCTAATATTATATTGGTTGAAAACCCTATCAATTATGGTTTTGCAGCCGGAAACAATTATGGTTTGATGAGAGCCCGTGGGAAATATGTTTTATTGCTTAATAATGACACTGTTGTTACCGAAAACTTTATTGAACCTTTATTAGAGAAACTGGAATCTGACTTATCAATTGGTGCCGTTAGCCCTAAAATTAGATTTTTTCACACACCCGACACCATTCAGTACGCCGGATATACACCTATTG
Organism: Bacteroidota bacterium; assembly: GCA_018816945.1. NCBI lineage: Bacteria > Pseudomonadati > Bacteroidota > Bacteroidota bacterium. The sequence continues at coordinate 45,031 of JAHIVC010000041.1, forward strand.
ATAATCGAACCATGCGTAATTTTTCAATAGGTTACAACGAAGTTGATAAAGGACAGTACGATCATGATAGGGAAACTGCTTATGCACATGGAGCAGCCATGATGGTTCCAATGGAAATTGTAAAGCAAATTGGGATGATGTCTTATATTTTCTTTTTGTATTATGAAGAAGCCGATTGGTGTGCCCGGATTCACAAAGCAGGTTATAAAATGTTTTATGTTCATGATTCTCTGATTTACCATAAGGAATCCATCTCAACAGGCAAATTGAGCCCAATGAAAATATACTATCAGAATAGAAATCGTCTGGTATTCATGAGAAGAAATATCAAAGGAAAAGATTTTTACATAGGAATTTTCTATCAGTTATTCGTCGCAATACCAAAAAATGCATTAAAATTTTTCTTTAAAGGGAAGTTCCAGCTATTCCATGCCTATAATCGAGCAATTGGTTGGCATTTAAAAAATTTATTTAATAAGGAAATACATGAGAACCCCATGTTATAGTATTTTTTATTTCGTATTTTTATTCAAATATTTAAGAAGGCACAGATGATATTTATCACCATATTACAGTTAATGATCCTGCTATACCTTGGGCTGGCCTCATTATACATATTTGTATTTGCCCTGGCTTCCTTTTTTTACAAAGAAAAAAAAGGTGTATCTACCAATAAAATAAGAAAGTTTTTAGTACTCATTCCGGCATATAAGGAAGACGTTGTTATTGTTAATGTGGCGAAAGACGCTTTAAATCAGGATTATCCCAGCGAGTTGTATGATGTTTATGTACTAGCTGATCAACTTCAAAAATCAACAATTGAAAAAATCAAAGCTTTTTCTGTAAATGTAATTGAAGTTTCTTTTGCGATTAGCACAAAAGCAAAGTCTATTAATGAAGGCCTTAGAATAGCAGGCGAAGGTTATGATGCTGTTGTAATATTGGATGCAGATAATTTAATGGATTCGAACTTTATTAGCCGATCCAATGAATTAATGAATTCGGGAATTGAAGTAATACAAGGACACCGGGTTGCAAAAAATATGGATACCCATTTTTCTATTCTGGATGCAATAAGCGAAGAAATTAATAATAGTGTTTTCAGAAAGGGGCATGTTGCTTTGGGTTTATCGGCAGCACTCATTGGTTCGGGAATGGTTATTGAATACAACATTTTTAAAAAAATAATGGCAAAAGCCGACACATTTGCCGAAGATAAAGAACTTGAATTTAAATTATTATTGAATAAACATTCAATTGAGTATTTGGATAGTGTATATATTTATGATGAGAAAGTTAGTAAACCCGAAGTCTTTGTAAAACAACGCTCTCGTTGGTTGGCATTTCAGCTGATTTATGCAAAGAGATTTGTTTTTGACGCTTTTGTCGAATTATTTGTTCGGGGCAATGTTGATTTCTTCGATAAAGTGATGCAACAACTTCTACCTCCTCGTATTATACTGCTTGGGTTAACTTTCATCATAAGCTTATTCTCTATACTATTTAATTCAGGCTTTCTTTTTTACGCTTGGTTTGCACAGGCAACTCTTTGCTTTCTCGGAATTTTCATGGCTGTTCCAAAACAATTTTATAATATCAATGCCGTAAAAGCAGTTTTTAGCCTGCCACTTGGGTTCATATTGATGTTCAAATCTTTATTCCGTTATCAAGATGCAAAAAAGAATTTTGAACCTACACCTCACATTCATTCTACCATAAATAGAGGAAACCATGCTGTTAAACCTAAAAAAACTTAACAATGATTTTTACTGATATTTTGCAATTCATTTTGATCATATATTTAGGGTTATCAAGCTTTTACATTTTCATTTTCGCATTTGCCAGCATTTTTGCAGTTCGCCCCAAAATGCCATCATTTAATGCGATGAGGAAATATGCCGTATTGATACCCGGATACAAAGAAGATCAAGTTATTATTGATGTTGCCGCTGACGCTTTAAATCAGGATTATCCCAAAGAATTCTATGACGTTATCGTTATTGCAGATTCGTTTAAAAAGGAAACCCTAGATGAACTTTCAAAGCTAAATGTGAGGATTATTGAAGTTAGCTTCGAACTTAGCACCAAGTCAAAAGCATTAAATGCAGCAATGAATGAATTGGGTGATGATTATGATGTGGCTGTTGTTTTGGATGCAGATAACATTATGCAAGTTGACTTTATTTCAAAAGTTAACCGAGCATTTAACCTTGGATTTACTGCTGTACAAGGTCATCGGGTCGCAAAAAACACTAACACAAACTTCGCCATACTTGATGCCATAAGTGAAGAAGTCAATAACCGGATTTTCAGAAAAGGACATCGTGTTTTGGGTTTATCTGCCGCATTAATCGGATCAGGAATGGCCATTGATTATAAGTATTTCAAAAATATGATGAAATCAATTAAAGCCGTTGGTGGTTTTGATAAAGAAATTGAGTTACAAATTCTTAAAGAAACACGTATTATTGGCTACCTTGATGATGCTTATGTTTATGACGAAAAAGTTCAAAAAGCAGAAGTTTTCTCAAACCAAAGAAGAAGGTGGTTGTCGGCTCAAATTCATTATTTCAGTAAGGATTTTTTGAATTCAGTGAAGCATTTATTCAAATATCGAAATTTTGACTATTTCGATAAAGCCATTCAATTCATCCAACCTCCCAGAATTATGCTACTTGGATTGCTAGGTATCATCAACATTTTATCAATACTTTTCAATTCCAATGAATGGATGATGGCATGGTTATATGTGCTTGCAGCAGTCATTTTAACATTCATCTTTTCAATTCCCGGTAAATTTTATAACTTTAAAACACTATTTGCCCTGATCACCTTGCCTAAAGCATTCTTTTTAATGTTTCTTTCATTATTAAGGGTTAGGGGAGCAAACAAAAAGTTCATTCATACTGAACACACAAGTACTTAACTAATATAAAAGCACCAAATATGAAGATAGGTATTGAAGGTCAACGACTATTTCGTGTAAAAAAGCACGGAATGGACATGGTAGCTCTTGAGCTTATAAACTATTTGCAAGAGATCGATCACGAAAATGAATACGTGGTATTTGTAAAACCGGATGAGGACAAACACTGTTTAAAGCAAACAAAAAACTTTAAGATTGTTGAATTAGCCGGAGGCCCCTATCCAACATGGGAACAATTTGCATTACCAAAAGCAGCGCGTGCAGAAGGTTGCGATATATTACATTGTACCAGTAACACAGCTCCAATCAATACAAAAATACCTTTGATTATCACTTTGCATGATATCATCTACATGGAAAGCATAGCTATTTTCAAAAAGGGAGGCACCTGGTATCAAAAAATCGGGAATATGTATCGCCGATATGTGGTACCTAAAAACATTAAAAAGAGTAAAAAAATCATCACAGTTTCAAAATTTGAACGTGATAGAATCAAAGGCTTTTTCGGTCATTCAAAAAATGATAATCGACTTGTTGCCATTTATAACGGAGTGAGCGAACATTTTCGACAAATAGATGATAAACAAGAATTGGCCCGAGTTAAAGCTTTATATAATTTACCTGATAAATTTATTTTCTTCCTTGGAAATACCGATCCAAAAAAGAATACGCCAAATGTATTAAAAGCTTTTTCTGATTTTATTAAAACCTCAGATGAAAAAATCCCTTTACTCATGTTGGACTTTGGGGCAGGCTATCTTGAAAAAATCCTTGCCGATATCGGACATAAAGATTTGATGGAACACATTATGCTCACAGGATATATCAAAAACACCGATTTACCTGCCATCTATAATTTATGTGAGCTATTTCTTTATCCTTCGATGAGAGAAAGCTTTGGGATCCCTATTCTTGAAGCAATGAAAAGCGGGGCACCCGTAATAACTTCCAACACCTCTTCGATGCCCGAAATTTCAGGAGGAAATGCATATATTGTTGACCCGACTAAACCCGAGGAAATCACTAAAGGAATTCACAAAATCCTTTCTGATAAAAATTACAGGGATGATATTGTACAAAGGGGCTTGAAACAAGCTGAAAAATTCTCATGGAGAACGATGGCTGAAGAAGTACTCGAATTATATAAAGAGGTTTATAAACAAACACATTAATTCTTTCTTCAAAACAACTAAACCTATGATAAAAGATCGTGATATAATAGTTTATGGTTTACAACCTTTCGATTTGGGAATTGCAAGCACCTGCAAATATACTGCACTGGAAATGTCGAAAAACAACAGGGTTCTCTATGTTAATTCGCCACTGCAGCGAAAATTCGCCATGTTTCATAAAGACTTGCCCGAAGTTCAAAAACGGCTTAAAATATTAAAGGGTGAAGCTCCTGATCTGGAACAAATCAACGATAAAATGTGGACCTTGTATCCAAGGACAATGTCTGAATCGATCAATTGGATAAAATCTGTATCTATATTTAATTTCTTTAATAAAATAAACGATAAAAGATTTGCTCGAAAAATAAAGGAAACTGCCGATAAACTAGGGTTTAAAAACTACTTGCTGTTTAATGATAATTCGATGATTACCGGTTTTTATTTAAAAGAATTATTAAAACCCGATGTATTTATTTATTTACTAAGAGATGCCGTTATATTGGTTCCATACCATGCCTATCACGGAAGTCGTTTACAGCCCCAAATTATTGCCAAAGCCGATATCACAGTCACTAATTCTGATTATTTTGCTGAATATGCACGACAAACCAATCCCAACTCTTATATGATTGGTCAGGGTTGCGATTTAAGCAGATACAATGATGATGATGGAAAATTAGAAATTCCTGGTGACTTAAAAGGGATTAAAAAGCCCATTATTGGTTATGTCGGCTTCCTCACTGAAATCAGACTTGATATTGAGGTATTGGTTCACATAGCTGAACAAAGAACTGATTGGAACCTGGTATTGGTTGGGCCTGAAGATGAAGCATTCAAAAAAAGCAAACTGCATCAATTATCAAACGTTATTTTCTTGGGAAGAAAAGATCCCAGTGAATTGGCGGCATACATTAAAGGTTTTGATGTTGCCTTAAATCCTCAAATAGTAAATCCGATTACCGATATAAATTATCCGCTTAAAATAGATGAATATTTGGCTATGGGAAAACCTACCGTTGCTACTAAAACCACATTCATGGCCTATTTTAAAGACATTACTTATTTACCATCAACAAAAGAAGAATATATTATCGAAATCGATAAGGCTCTAAAAGAAGATTCACCGGAATTAGCTAAAAAAAGAATTGCGGTTGCATCTAGTCATTCGTGGGGTAATTTTGTTGATCAAATTTATAATCACATCAACGATTTGTATAAGAAAAGAAAACAATAAAGCCATTTATGATAAAAGGGAAAGACATTATCGTACATGGATTGCAAAGCCTTGATTCTCCAATTGGGAGTAACTGCGTGAATCTTGCCTATGAGTTTGCAAAAAAAAACAGGGTACTTTATGTCAATTATCCACTTGATAGGCTTACCAGTATTCGACATCGGTCCGATTCTCTTGTTAAAAAGCGATTGAGCATCATAAAAGGCAAGGAAAATGGATTGGTTAGAATTAATGATTCGATGTGGAATTTGTTTCCCGATGTTATACTTGAATCAATCAACCAAATTAGCTTTAGACCCCTTTTCAACCTTCTAAATAATTTAAATAATAAGAAATACGCGAAATCGATAACTCAAGCTATACGAAAACTTGAATTTAAAGATTATATCATTTTTAACGATAGTGATTTCACGAGAGCCTTAAACTTTAAAGATATTTTAAAACCTAAAGTTAGTGTTTACTATACACGTGATAATATGCGGGCAACGGATTATTTCCGCATGCATGGCGCAAAATTTGAAGACGCTTTAATGCAAAAATCTGATTTGGTTGTTGCAAACTCAGTTTATCTTCAGCAAATAGCAAAAAAAGTTAATCAGCATTCTTATTATGTAGGCCAAGGATGTGATCTGACCCTATTCAATCCAAATACAGTAAAAGAAATTCCTTCTGAATTAAATGATATTAAAAAACCAATGATCGGCTATATTGGTGCATTGAAGAGTTCAAGACTGGATATTAAAACGATAGCACATATCGCAAAAGCAAAGCCAAATTGGAGCATCGTTTTAGTTGGCCCTGAAGATGAGCAATTCAAGAGCAGCGATTTACATCGTCTGAAGAATGTTCATTTTATTGGATCAAGACCAATGGATAAATTACCAAATTATTTGCTTTCATTTGATGTTGCATTTAATCCGCAAGCATTAAACCCCTTAACCATTGGGAATTATCCCCGTAAAATTGATGAATATCTGGCAATGGGAAAAGCTGTAGTAGCGACAAAAACTGAAACCATGGAAGTTTTCAAAGATTATTGTTATTTAGCATCCGACAATGAAGAATATGTGCAACTAATCGAAAAGGCACTCGTTGAAAACAACAATGAAAGAACTCTGGCAAGAATCAAATTCGCAGAATCGCACAGTTGGGAAAATAATGTGAATGAAATTTATAGATCCATATTAAAAGTTGCACCAAACATTTAATAATTATGGGATTAAAAGAAAAAATAAAAGCGAGTCCAAAACTCAAAAAATTGACCATCTGGGCATTAACCCCAAAAAATCAACCCAGACCAAGATTATGGGTCAAACTTTTTGTCAACCCATTGGTACACAAAAAAGGCAAAGGTTCGCGTATCCGAAAGAGAACCCGGATTGATGTTCTGCCCTGGAACAATTTTAGTTTAGGCGATTATTCAACCATCGAGGATTTTACAACCATTAACAACGGTGTTGGTGATGTGATTATTGGTGACCGGACCAGAATAGGTTTAGGGAATACATTTATCGGTCCGATAAAGGTCGGCAACGATATCATGTTTGCACAGAATATTGTAATGTCGGGCTTAAATCACGGTTATGAAGACATTAACCTATCAATCCATGATCAACCTGTTACAACCGCTCAAATCACCATAGAAGATGAAGCATGGATCGGTGCTAATTCGGTTATTGTTGCCGGGATCACCGTCGGTAAGCACTCCATTGTTGCAGCAGGTAGTGTAGTAACTAAAGATGTACCTCCCTACTCCATTGTTGCCGGCAATCCGGCTAAATTATTAAAACAATATAATCCTGAAACACAAACCTGGGAAAGGGTTTAAAACTAACAATGAATTCGTTTGCAAAATTATCATATCTTAACATTTTCAGAAAGTTCTTTATTTTCTTGAAATATCTTTCGGATAATTTATCAAATGGTGAATTCCGATTAGCCTGGATTAGCTTTAAATACTTAATTGTAAAAAGATCCAATTCGACCGACACGGTTATTAAGTCAAATAACGGGTTATTTCATATTCGAAAAAACACCATCGATTTTAAGTTGGCGAACAGTGCTTATGAATATCTGGTCCTAAAAAAATTCAGATCACTGTTGCCTTTGTATAATCTTTTTATCGATATAGGGGCTAATATCGGAACATACAGTATTATTGCAGCCAAAAACGGAGTGAAATGTATCGCCTTTGAACCGGTGTTGACCAATTATATTTCATTGAAAAAAAACATACAATTAAATCGTTTGGAAGAATTTATCGAACCGATGATGATTGGTTTGGCAGAGAAAGCTTCGAAAGCAAGATTCAATTACGATCCGTTGAAGCCCGGTGCATCGAGTATTCATCCGATAAAAAGAACATCTGAAATTCTCGAAATTGAATTGAAGGTATTTGATGATTTGAATTGTGTATCAACTGAAACAAATAAAATATTGATTAAAATTGATGTGGAAGGAATGGAATTGAATGTTTTGAAAGGAATGGAAAAAATACTTAGCAATAAAAAAGACATTTGCCTCATTATCGAAACCAAACATTCAGGTGATACTGAAATTAAGAAGATGTTAAATCAATTTGGGGATTTCAAGTTTGAAAACATTGATGAATTTAATATGTTAGCTACTAAATCAAATAACTAATTTTAAAAGCCATGATGACATTAAAAATATTTTTTTGGATTTCGCTGTTTATCGTATTTTATGCCTATATCGGCTATGGGATTTTACTTTATTTCATGATTAAAATAAAGCGGATTTTAAAATTAGGAAGAAAAAAAATAATCAATCCCGATTATGAACCGGAAGTCACTCTTTTCGTAGCAGCATATAATGAAAAGGATTATGTATATGCAAAAGTTAAAAATTCGTATGAGTTGGAATATCCACACGAAAAAGTTAGACAAGTTTGGGTAACAGACGGTTCGGATGATGGAACTCCCGACATTTTAAGAAAGTATGCGGATAAAGGAGTTGAAGTGTATCATGAAGATGCAAGAGGCGGAAAAATAGGCGCAATGAATCGAGGGGTTAAGTTTGTCAAGTCGCCGATTGTGATTTTTTCAGACGGAAATACCATGTTGGGCAAAGAATCCATTCGGCGAATTGTAAATTTGTTTAGTGATCCCAAAGTTGGCTGCGTTTCGGGCGAAAAAAGAATTTTCCAGAAAGACAAAGACACTGCTGCAGGAACAGAGGGCATTTATTGGAAATATGAATCATTATTAAAAAAATGGGATGCCGAATTATATTCAGTAGTCGGGGCAGCCGGTGAATTATTTGCAATACGCACGGAACTATTCCAACACGTTGAAAAAGACACTTTGCTCGATGATATGATTATTTCGCTTCGGGTAGCAATGCAGGGATATACCATTCAATACGACCCTGAAGCTTATGCCATTGAAACTGCATCAGCCAATGTTAAGGAGGAATTAAAGCGAAAAATCAGAATTTCTGCAGGAGGTCTGCAATCAATTATCAGATTGAAAAGCCTGTTAAATGTTTTTAAATACGGATTATTGTCTTTTCAATTTATTTCACATAGAGTATTACGATGGACACTCGCCCCTCTATCTTTACCAATCTTATTAATTTTAAATGCAATTATTATTTTTCAAAGTGGATTGTTTGATTTCAACCGGTTATTTACCTGGCTTTTTTGGGCACAAATATTTTTCTATGTCACCGCACTGCTCGGTTGGTATTTGGAAAATAAAAAAATCAAGATTAAAGTTTTTTTCATCCCGTATTATTTTTTTATAATGAATCTTTCGGTATTCCTTGGTTTCAGAAGATTTCTTAAAGGGCAGCAATCGGTTAATTGGGAACGTGCCAAACGAGGAATGTAATTTCTGGGAGATTGGGGTTTTATCATCAAATAAAAATTTCATTTTGAATTAAAATTTTTCTTACCACTAAGAGATTTACCTATAATTATAAGTTTTATTATTCATTACTTTTACTAAAAAGTACTTAAATCTTGAAACTTTCATCGGTTAAAAGAGTTAAGAAAGAATCTATGAATTGGTAATTATGAGATATATTAATCATCCAAAGATTATTTATTTACGTTTTTATATCTTTTTATCTCTGATTTTTAGTTTGGGCATTTCCTTATATGGGCAATCCAATAATCATTTAATTAGCAGAACAACCACCGTTATTGATGGTGGAACTTATGCTCCCGGTGATACAATTTGCTTACTAACCGGAGCAGGCGGCCTAGAAGGTGAAGGTGAATATTTTTTGTTCAGAAATATACACGGAACAAGCAGTAAACCAATAGTTATCATCAATTCAGGTGGACAGGTTAAAATTATTACCTCGCATAACTATGGAATTAAATTTCAAAATTGTTCATACATAAAAATGAGCGGTGCCGGTCATTCAAATTTCAAATATGGCATCAAGGTTTCACATGTTCAAAACGGAGCAGGATTAAGCATCGACAATTTAAGCACGGATGTAGAGCTTGAAAATCTGGAAATTTCTAATACTCCGATTGCAGGGATTTATGCTAAAACTGAGCCCAGCTGCGATCTTACATCAGTTCGTGGCAATTTTACCATGTACAATATTAAAATTCATGATTGCTATTTGCATGATATCGGAGAAGAAGGTATGTATATTGGAAGTTCAAAATACACAGGGCAAGCAATTGTAGGTTGCGATACATTATTACCTCATGTAATCGAAGGGGTCCAGATATACAACAACATAATTGAAAATACCGGATGGGATGGGATCCAGGTTAGTTCGACCACAAAAAATTGTGCCATTTATAATAATATAATCAGAAATGATAGTTACAAAGAAACTCAGTTTCAGATGAGTGGAATTTTAATTGGAGGAGGAAGTAGTTGTGATTGTTATAATAATATGATATTCGACGGAAAGGGAGATGGTATTGATATTTTAGGATTCGGCAATCACAAAATTTATAATAATTTAATTGTTAGAGCCGGAAAATCCTATCAACCAAGCTTCCTTCCAACCAATCCTTATTATCAAAAACACGGAATCTGGGTTGGACATGTTGATACTAAAGCCAATTCTGAGTTTTTAATTTATAATAATACCATAGTTAGCCCTAAAACTTATGGATTAAAATTAACAAATACCCAGATAGGCAACTATATCATTAAAAACAATATCATTGTTGATCCGGGTGCTTATAGTGTTTTGGGAGAAAGTTCCTTTATGAATATTAGTGATGGAATCCGTTATCAAACAGCTAATAATTTGTTGAAAGGCCAAATTTCCGATATTCAATTTCAAAATTCATCTGCAAATAATTTTGATTTAAAAATTACTTCTCCGGCCGTAAATACCGGACAAAATCTGTCTTCTTTTTCTTATAATTTAACTTTTGATATACTTAATAGGCCAAGGCCATATGGTAACGGTTATGATATTGGGGCCTATGAAAGTCAGGAATCAATAAATGGAATAAGTGATAATATAATTAATGGTTCTATCTCAATATTACAAAAAGTTGTACCTAATCCTGTAAACACATCAGCAGCCATTAAATATGATTTACCAAAAGCCATGCGGGTGAATTTATATGTAGTGGATGAACTAGGTCGGGTTATTAAGACACTTGTTAATGAATATCAATCACCAAACACATATCAAATCAATATCAATAAAGAAATGTTCAATACAGGTTTTTATTTTTTAATCCTTGAATGTAATTTGGGAAGATTCAGTGAAAAATTTATAATTATTTAATAGATGGACTTTACTGATTTGGAAGAAAGGCTAAAACCCGAAAGTTAAAACTTAATAAATAAATATCAATTTGTATATTCGTTTTAGAAAAACAGTTACAATTTAAAATAGAAAGTAGATAAGTCATGAAATCAGCAATAAAAAAATATATTCCTTATGCTTTAGGCAAAAAACTTCGCGGAAGCTGGCAAATTGTACAATCTATTTTCTATATCGGAAATAAATACTACTGTCCTTTTTGCAAGAGTAAGCTACGCAAGCTATTACCGGGAGGATTTGACCTTCCTGTAATAACAGAAAAAAGAATCATCGGGGCCGGAAGAAGAAATAATTGTATCTGTCCAAGATGCTATTCAACCGATAGAGATCGATTGATTTATCTTTATTTAACTCATTTTACGGATATTAGTACTGAACACAATAAAATGCTGCATGTTGCACCATCTGGAAGTTTAAAAGCTCTTTTAAGTGCAATTCCCAACCTTGAATATCAGGAAGGAATTAAGCACCACGAAGGTTTTTATTATTCAAAAGATATATCCATCATTGATATTCGAAAACTCGATATTGAAGACAACACCTTCAACATTATATTTTGCAACCATGTTCTTGAGCATATTCCGGAAGATTTGCAAGCAATGAAAGAATTATATCGTGTACTTAAACCTGGAGGATGGGCCTTATTACAGGTACCTGTTTCGAGAGTATTAAGAGAAACTTATGAAGACTTTTCAATTACCGACGAGAGAGAAAGGGAAGATCATTTTGGACAATTTGACCATGTGAGAATTTATGGTTCTGATTACCCAAAACGTCTTGAAACAGCTGGTTTTACAGTTGAACAGATAAATCCAAGCATTAGATGGGATATTCCGGATATCGAAAAATATGCGATAAACACCGAAGAAACCTTATACATTGCCCATAAAAAATAGGATTAAATGAAACAAATGATCTATTTAATTTTAGTTTTAGGGATATTTGACCCGCAATATTTGTTTGCTTTTCAGGATAGCACTCAAACAGAGCTATTAAATAAAACCCCCGATGAAGAGAAAAATATTCAAGAATTACTTAAAATAGGCGAAACTTTCATATCAAAATCGGATTATGTTAGTGCTGCCGGTGTTTTAATAAAAGCCGGACAGAATTCTCAACTTTTATCAGATTCAAAACTCAAAGCAGATTTAAATTACCAGATGGCCGATTTATACTTTAAATCAAAGCTTCCTGAGGATGCATTATTACCTTCTCAAATAGCAGTATCTCTTTACAAAGACTTAGGTGATGTTAATAATGAACTGAAAGCCTGCTTGTTGACTGCATTTATTTACTCCGAAGCCAATAAATACGATTCTGCAATTATCCAATTAAAATCAGCATTGAAAATTGCTCAATCGATAGGTAATAGTGAAATGGTTTCAGTTGTTTTTAAAAATCTCGGATTCAATCATGCCAAAATCCAGGATTTTGCCAATGCAATTATGTACTACCAATCTGCCGGATTAATTTTTGAATCAGGAAATAAAACTGAAAATTTAGCAGCCAACTATTTTGCAATTGGCAATATTCAATTCGACCAAAAAAACTATGAAGCAGCTTTTAGCAGTTTTAAAAATGCGCTTGACCATGCCTCAAATAGTAATCTAAATATTTTAATTGCAAACAGCTCCTTTCATTTAGGGGAAATCTCTTTGAAAAGAGCAGAATCATCCTCAGCTCTAAAATATTTTCAGAATGTATTAGAATTAAACGATGCTGAGGAGATTTACATGGTTAAGTCACGTAGTTATCAAAAATCATCTCAGATTTATGAAAATAATGGTAATATAAAGTTAGCACTCCAGCAAATTAAACATGCCAAAGACTATTTTTTACTGGCAAAAAATTATACAGAGCGACTTCAGTCGGATTTATCATCTACTCAAAATCAAATCAAAGTAATCAACAACCAAATAACATATAAAGCTTTAAGTAGGTCTTTGGAAGAATGCAAGTCAAAAAATAAAACCCTACTTATACTCTTGATTAGTTTAGGTTCCATCCAAGGTTTACTTATTTTGTTATTATTTATCAGATTCAGAAAGAAGAATAAAGTATCTCATTCAACAATTCAAAATAAGCAAAATGAACTTGAACAACTTCAAGCCTCATTAAAAATAGTAAATCAAAAAATAGAATCAGAAGTTGGTAAGCGGACAAAAGAAATAAAAGAAGAACTGGATAAAAGATTGGAAATTGATATAGAATTAAAGAAAGCACTTAAAAATGCCGAAGATGCCAATTATTTAAAAAATGCCTTTTTATCAAACATGAGCCATGAAATTCGTACCCCATTAAATGGAATTATTGGATTTTCCAATTTATTGGTTACCGAATTATCGATCATGGAAAATCAGGAATTATTTGATTTCGCAAATGGAATACAACAAAGTGGCGACAGATTGCTACACCTACTTAATAATATCATTGATATTAGCCGTATTGAAGCTAATGACATGGAGGTACAACTTATACCCTGTAAGATCAATGAAATCATTGAGAATGTGGCAAACCTATATAAGTTTAAGGCAAATGAAAAAAAATTAAAATTCAACACAAAGTACAATGAAGTCCCGGATGTACTAGTTGATGAACACAATATCACAAAAATTATTAGCGACATCATAGATAATGCGGTAAAATATACGGATAAGGGATTCATCAACGTTATAACTGATTATGATGCAGATGAAAACATGGTAATCATCTCAATAAAAGATACTGGAATTGGAATAGATGAATCTTATATTAATCACGTTTTTGAGGCATTTCGTCAGGAAAGTCTGGGATATTCCCGTAATTATCAGGGAGCAGGTTTGGGATTACCATTGGCTAAAAGACTAATTAGTTTGATGAAGGGTGACATCATAGTAGAGTCAAAAAAAGGGGTTGGAACAACAGTTAAAATTCTTTTAAAAACCAGTGCCAATCCTGCTCAATTGAAAGCGAAAGATGAACCAAGAGGAGAATCCGTAAACATACAAGATCGTGATGATGGTAAAAAAATTAATATCTTCATTGTTGAAGATGATAGAATGAACAGACTTGTATTAAGTAAGATGCTTGATAAAGTCGGGAATAATTCATTGGCAGTTGACGGTGAAGAAACCATCAGTATAATAGAGAGAGCATATAAAAACGGTGTGATATTTGATGTTATGCTTTTCGACATTAACTTGCCTGCACCGTGGGATGGGATTAAATTAATGCATGAAGTAAAAAGCAGATGGAAAGAGTATAAATTTATTCCATTTATTGCACAAACTGCTTATGCAATGGCTGGAGACAGGGAAAGACTATTAGATGCCGGATTTGACAATTATATTGCAAAACCGGTTAATAAGAATGAATTGATAAGTATTATTTTTAAACATGTTGGAATAACCGTTAATAATGAAATTTAAATGCCATTTTTATTATGGATAATACAAAAGAAGGTTTATTTAAGGAAAATCAAGAACTAAAAAAACACATTAGGTTACTTGAAACTCAAATAAAGGAATATCAGGAAAAAACCGATGCTTCCAATCAATTAAAATCAATGTTTCTGGCAAATATTAGTCATGAAATTAGAACTCCAATGAATGGAATTATTGGAATGTACAATGTTTTGAAACAAACAGATTTAACTGATGAACAACAGGAATTTCTTGATATTATCAATCTTTCAGGAAATAATCTATTAACTATTATTGATGATATTTTAGATTTATCCCGCATTGAAGCCGGGCAACTTATTCTTGAAAACAATAAATTCTTTTTATCTAATGAAGTTAATTCTGTAATTGATTTATTAGAAAATAAAGCTAAAGGAAAAGGGATAAAACTTTATACCAGCTTTGAAAGCAGCACCCCAAATGCATATATTGGTGATCCCGCCAGGCTTAAACAAATTTTAATTAATCTTACAAATAACGCAATTAAGTATACCAAGGAAGGTAGTGTTACCATAAAAATTGAATCGGATAAAATTGAATCTGATTATTGTTTGATGAAGTTTAGCGTTATCGATACAGGAATAGGGATTACTAAAGATGGCCAGGAAAAACTTTTCAAGGCTTTCTCACAAATTGACTCAACAACTACTCGAAAATATGGAGGTACTGGCCTTGGACTTGCGATCGCAAAAAACCTTTCATCACTGATGGGAGGAGAAATAGGTGTTGAAAGTGAGGAAGGGAAAGGATCTAAATTTTGGTTTACGGCAAAAATTCAGAGAAATCAGGACATTCCGGATTTAATTGAAAAAAACAAACTTGTTGTAAAGCAAAAAACCTTAAATCCGCTCAATATACTATTAGTGGAAGATAATTTTTTAAATCAAAAATTTGCAATAGCAACTTTACGTAAAGAAGGTCATAATATTGATATCGCTGAAAATGGTAAAATTGCAGTCGATTTATTCAAGAAGAGCAAATATGATATAATTTTGATGGATATCCAAATGCCCGTTATGGATGGAATTGAAGCAACCAAAGAGATTAGAAAAATAGAAATGAAAAGTGCGAAAAAAGAACATACAAGGATTATTGCAATTACTGCTTATGTTATGGAAAGAGATAGATCAATGTGTTTGGGAGCAGGAATGAATGAATATCTCGCAAAGCCTTTTAAACCAAACGAGCTGATAAAATTAATTGAAAACATTTGTTAATATTTAATCCTATTCAACTATTGATGTCATATGGATTTGGTTTATTATCCCTGGAAACAAAAATAGTAATGTTCCTCATAAATTCTGGATTAATTAAGGAACTAAAATATAGCTGCTTACTAATAAAAAAATAATCTGGTCCAAAACAGCATATGTCCCAAAACAAGATCATAGTCTTATATTGGGACTTATGTAGATTATGATCCTATCGATTTAATTATTTATCAAAAATAAAAATTGATTTTACTAACACAATATTATCTTTCATTAACAACAAATTTGGCAGCAAGGGATGAATTACCCTGTTCAACATATATGTATAATATTAAACTATCGGAAAGAGTCAAAATAGTTTTATGACTTAAAAACACTTAAAGATGACTATGATGTGAGATTACTTAATATTCATGGAATTGGATTTCGGTCGATCACAAATAACTAAAAATTAAAACTTATCAACCCTACTCGCCTTGCTTATCCCCTTAACTTTTACAAGTTTATGCAACAGTTCATCTAAATGTTCGTTATTTCGTATCTGTACTTTGATTTTTGCTTCGAATTGCCCATTCCCTGTTTCAACTTTAAATGAGAGCATATTAACTTTAAGATCTTTGGAAATGACATCTGTAAGTTCGCCAATAATGCCAATTCTATCTATACCCACCACTTTAACATTGGTAATATAAGTGGGAGCTTCAGCATCTTGCCATTTTACTTCAATAACCCGATAACTATATTTTTCTAACATTTGAGCAGCATTCGGACAATTTACCCTGTGAATGGTAATTCCTTTCCCCACAGTCACGAAACCAAAAACAGCATCCCCTGAAATTGGGTTACAACATTTTGCTAATGAATGATTCACATTTTTCAGCTTATCATTTATCATCAAAAAATCACTTTTATCCCTTTCCGCTACTTTTCCTAATTCTATAGGTAATTCCTGTTTTTCTTTATATTCGAGAACGTCTTCGCCTTCCAAAAGTTTGCGGATTTTCGCAAGATCAATTTTTTCGGTCGCAACAGAATAAAAGAAATCTACCGAAGTTTTAAACTTAAATTGCTTAATTATTTTATCAATACTGTCCTCATTATAGGGAATTTTCCAACTTTTAAATTTCCTGCGAATAATTTCCGTACCAACTTCAGCTTCTTTATATTTCTCTTCAAGGAGCGCTCTTTTAATTCGTCCCTTCGCTTTATTTGTGATTACAAAATTCAGCCAATCAAGTTTTGGTTTTTGATTTTTACCGGTAATAATTTCAACTTCATCGCCATTATTAAGAATATACCTGATTGGAACTACCTTACCATTTACTTTAGCACCGCTGCATGTTGACCCAATATTTGTGTGGATTTCAAAAGCAAAATCCAGTACAGTTGAACCAATGGGCAATTGTTTCAAATCGCCTTGTGGTGTGAAAATAAAAATTTTATCATTCGAACGTTTTTTTTGATCTACCAGCTCATCATCAAAATAGATTTGATTAGGATTTTCTAAAATATCACGTACCTGCTCTAACCAACTTTCCGAGTCTTTTTTACTACCAAAACCTTTATAACGCCAGTGAGCAGCAAGCCCTTTTTCAGCATTTTCATCCATACGTTTCGATCGAATCTGAACTTCCACCCATTTATTGTTTGGATCTTTTACAGTTGTGTGCAATGATTCATAACCGGAAGCTTTCGGGGTAGTTATCCAATCTCGAAGCCTTTTAGGATTCGGTGAATAGATATTTGTGACAATGGAATAAACGCGCCAGCAATCTTCCTTTTCCTTATTAGCCTCACTATTTGTGATAATTCGTACCGCAAAAATATCATATATCTCCTCAAACTCAACATTTTGGCGCTTCATTTTGGTCCATAAGGAATAGACAGATTTTGGGCGACTTTTAAATTCACAATCAATACCCTGAACGGTCAATTCGCGCTGAATCGGGTTAATGAAATGTTGCAAAAATGATTTTTGTTTTGTTTTGCTCGACTGTATTTTCTCCATGAGAGACTGATAAACCTCAGGGTGCGAATATTTCATTGAGAGCTCTTCCAAATCAGATTTGATCTTATAGAGCCCTAAACGGTGAGCGATGGGTATATAAATATGAATAACTTCATCAAGATAGTCTGATCGCTTTTCTATAGGTAATTTCTCATAATTCCGGATATCGTATAAGCGATGAGAAATTTTGATCAAGATAACCCTGATATCATCAATTAAAGTAAGAAAAAGCTTTCTGAAATTTTCAGACTGAACCGAAAGTTTGGTTGTTTGAAGATTAGATATTCTGTTAAATCCTGTTAATATTCCTGCAATGTTTTTATCAAATTTTTTCTGAACTTCCGACTGAGTTATTTCCTTATTCTCATATAAATTATGAAGCAGTGTGCTAACAACAGCAACGGCCCCTAATCCCATTTCATTAACTTCAATAAGGGATATTTCGATTGCATGATAAATATCTAATCCTTTGGAATTATCAAAATCGCGAACTTCAGCCTTATAGGCTAATTCGTATGCTTTTGCAATTTTCCGCAACTCCGTTTCCGTAGCAAACTTATTGCAAGCTTCAATTAATTCAAGGTATTTCTCATTAACTTTCAGCCTACGATCTTCACTTATCATCATAATTTAAAGTTAGCAAAAATCTTCATAAAAAAAGCGTTCATGATAATTCATAAACGCTTATTTTTCATGATAATTATCAAGCTTATTTTTTACTCATATCAGTACCACCTTTTCTTCCCGACTTAGGTCCTGAATCTGATATTGAATCACGCATCCGGGTATCAGATTCAATATTTTTAAATTTATAATAATCCATTATTCCAAGATTACCGCTACGGAATGCTTCAGCCATTGCTTTAGGTATTTCAGCTTCTGCCTGAATAACATTTGCACGAGCTTCCTGAGCCTTGGCTTTCATCTCCTGCTCAACAGCCACAGCCATTGCCCTTCTTTCTTCTGCCTTAGCCTGTGCAATATTTTTATCGGCATTTGCCTGATCCATTTGTAATACCGCACCAATATTTTTTCCAATATCTATATCAGCAATATCAATAGAAAGTATCTCAAATGCAGTACCTGAATCCAATCCTTTATCAAGTACTAGTTTAGAAATGGTGTCAGGGTTTTCAAGAACACTTTTATGCGAGGCAGCAGAACCAATTGAAGATACGACACCTTCTCCTACTCTCGCTAAAATTGTTTCTTC
Organism: Bacteroidota bacterium; assembly: GCA_018816945.1. Lineage (NCBI taxonomy): Bacteria > Pseudomonadati > Bacteroidota > Bacteroidota bacterium. The sequence goes on from JAHIVC010000041.1 coordinate 64,010, forward strand.
CCCGGCACCTCCAACTAATTGCTTAATATTTGCCCGAACGGTTACCCTTGCTTTAGCAATAAGCTGGATTCCATCTTTTGCAACTGCAGTAACAGGTGGTGTATCAATTACTTTTGGATTAACCGACATTTGAACCGCTTGTAAGACATCTCTTCCTGCCAAATCAATTGCAGTTGCAACTTTAAAGTCCAGTGCAATATTTGCCTTATCGGCAGATATTAGGGCATTTACAACAGATACTACATTACCGCCTGCAAGAAAATGAGCTTCCATCTCATCACGGTTTACTTTTAGACCTGCTTTAGTGGCCGAGATCATACTCCGCACAATTAATTGTGGTGGCACTTTTCTCCATCGCATAAATACAAGTTGAATTAACGAAATCCTTACACCCGATAAAAGGGCAGTAAACCATAAACCAACAGGAATAAAATAAAAAATAATCCAAAGACCGAATATTGATCCAATCCCAATGGCTAAAAAAGCTACTACTTCTGGTTGTTCCATAATATTTTATTATTATTTTTGTTTTACTAATATTTTATTGTGTTCTATACTAACTACTTCTATTTCAATATTCTGGTCGATGAAAGTTCCATAAGTATGAACCTCATAATATTCATTATTAAAAATGGCCTTTCCGGTAGGAACCAATCGCGAAATTGATTTTCCAATATCACCTTTTTTAATCTTCGCACTATCAATTTCGTTTACTTTTCCTTTAATCTCAGTTTGTAGCATCATTTTTTTCCATGTTTTCGAACGAAGAGACAGTACCAAAGAAACTACGGATAAAATTAAAGTTGATCCTAATACTATGTGACCCGCGGTAAGTCCATAAACTGCATAAGTTTGCCAAATACCCACGGCCATAATAATTAATCCAATAACACCAGCTATACCCTGACCCGGTATAACTAAAATTTCCAATACAATAAATGTAAGACCTATGATAATTAAGACAGTAATAATTGTCCAATTCATTTCAAATAGTTTAGATAATACTTGCAGTTAAAGAACGGTTCAACATTTCCTGCTGAATAGGTTTTAAATCATGAAAAGCACCTGATTTCACGGCACACTTTCCTTTAAAGTGAATTAAGAATGCACATTGTTCAGCTTGAATAGCATCATGATCGCATAATTCAATTAAGGTTTCAATAACGAAATCAAAAGTATTGAAGTCGTCATTAAATAAAATAAGATCTCGAATTCCTTCTTTCTTAATTTTATTTCTAACAATCGGCTTTAATTTTTCAGTTCCCATTGATTTTAAATTTTATACTGCTAACAAAGTTAATTAAAAAATTGATCTAAGGAAATAAATTCATTTCTTTGTAAGCATTAAAACTACACATGAAATCATTTACTAACTTTATTAAAGAACTAGAATTCAAACTTACAAAACCATTGCCAGGACTGGAATCGCAAATCAAAATGGCTCCGGTTACCCGCAATCTGGAGATGAAGAAAAGCACTCATTTTAATCCTCCACGGGCAAGTGCTGTATTAATTCTGTTTTATCCAAAAAATGATAATATTCACACAGTTTTTATAAAAAGGCCGGAATATCAGGGAGTGCATAGTGGACAGATTGCATTTCCCGGCGGTAAATTTGAACTTGAAGATTCATCATTGATTTATACAGCTCTGCGCGAAGCTAATGAAGAAATCGGTGTTAATATTGATCATATTTCGGTGATTGGAAACTTGACAGAACTCTTCATTCCTCCCAGTAATTATAATGTACTGCCGGTGATAGGGTTTACAAATAAAAGACCTGAATTTATTATGGACCCAGTTGAAGTTGATGCGATTTTTGAAATTACTCTCGATCAATTACAAAATGCTGAGAACATACAACATAAAGAAATCCTACACCGTAATCAATTACTTGTAAAAGTTCCTTCATATTATATTGATACACATCTAATTTGGGGTGCAACTGCAATGATAATCAGTGAACTTACAGATCTATTAAAATCCTAAAAAAATTAATTAAGAAGTTCAATCTGATAAGTTATTTCAGCCCCCTTTTTTAACAATTCACTTACACCGCAATATCGGTCCTGTGATAGATTTACTGCTTTTTCCAATTTATCCATTGGCAAATCATCTCCTTTAAATTGGTAAGTAAGATGAATTTTATGATAATATCTAGGATGTTCCTCGGTAAGTTCTCCTTCAATTTCAATATTAAAATAAGCTGGTTCAATTCTCATTTTTTTCAGAATCGATACTACATCCATTCCTGTACATCCTCCTAAGGAGGCAAGGGTTAAAGGCTTCGGTCTTGGGCCTGAGTTTTCACCACCAACGCTTTCATCAGCATCCATTAAAATTTTAAAATTGTTGATCTCGGCCTCAAAAGCCATATTTTTTTTCCAGGTACAATTGATTTTACTCTTCATTTAAAGTTTAATTTATTTGCATGTAAAGATAATACATTAAAACATGAGACACTTTTACTATCCTTATTTTTGTTTTTGATAAAATAGTAAAAGTTATTTTAATCCTCCTGCATAAAAGGATATTTGTAATCTTCCGGTGGACTAAAATTTTCCTTAATCGTTCGGGGAGAAACCCATCTTAACAAATTCAGCATAGAGCCGGATTTATCATTAGTGCCTGATGCCCTAGCTCCGCCAAATGGCTGCTGGCCAACAACTGCACCCGTAGGTTTATCATTGATATAAAAATTACCGGCCGCGTTAATCAGCTTTTTTGAAGCCAGATCAATAGCATATCGGTCCTGTGAAAAAATGGCACCGGTCAGCGCATATGGAGATGTTTTATCTACTAATTGCAGCGTATTTTCAAAATCATCTTCAGGATACACAAATATAGTCAGTACAGGACCAAAAAGCTCTTCACGAATAGTTATATAACTTGGGTTATCTGTTACTATTACGGTAGGTTCGATAAAGTAACCCTTCGTTTTATCATAATTACCCCCAACAATAATTTCGGCATCCTTATCCTTTTTTGCAGCGTCAATATAAGACGTTAGTTTATTGAAAGCAACTTCATCAATCACAGCCGTAATAAAATTGGTAAAATCTTCAGGGCTACCCATTTTAAATGATTTAACATCCCGAATCAACTGTTTCTTAATCTCAGGCCACAAATTTGAAGGAATATAGGCTCTCGAGGCTGCAGAACACTTCTGTCCCTGATATTCGAAAGCACCCCTCGCAAGAGCGGTAGCAACCTGGCTTGGAATAGCCGATTTATGGACCATTACAAAATCCTTACCCCCTGTTTCCCCAACTATTTTTGGATAGGTATTATGCAGATGAACGTGATCACCTATAGCTTTCCATATTTTGTTGAATACGCCATTAGATCCTGTAAAGTGAACTCCAACGAAATCAGGATGTTTTGCCATGACATGCCCACCAACCGGCCCTGGTACAAAAATCATATTAATTACCCCATCAGGTAATCCGGCTTCTTTAAAAATATCCATAATGATAGTAGCTGAATATATCTGTGGTTCGGAAGGTTTCCACACCACAACATTGCCCATCAATGCCGGTGCTGCAGCTAAGTTGCCGGATAAGGAAGTAAAATTGAAAGGTGAGATTGCATATACAAATCCTTCTAAGGGTCGTTGTTCCATTCTGTTCCAAACTCCTTTTGAAGAAAGAGGTTGCTGCTGATAGATTTCGGTCATAAAATGAACATTAAATCTTAAAAAGTCAGCAAATTCGCAGGCAGCATCAATTTCAGCCTGATACACATTCTTCGACTGACCAAGCATGGTTGTTGCGTTTAATTTCTGGCGATATTTCCCTGAAACGAGCTCGGCTGCTTTCAAGAATACTGCAGCGCGCTGATCCCAGGTTAAAGCCTGCCATTGCTCTCTGGCTCCTAAAGCTGCATCAATAGCCTGATAAACATGCTCTTCATTTCCCCTATAAAATTTACCCAAAGTATGTGCAATTTCATGGGGAGGATGAATCGTAACAGGATCATTGGTACGGACTTCTTTCCCACCAATAATCATTGGAATATCCAGCTCTTTAGACTTATAATATTTTAACTCCTTTTTAAGCTCGATTCGTTCAGAAGAGCCTGGTAAATAGTCGAGCACAGGTTCGTTAAAAGGAAGTGGTGTTCTATATATTGCTGTTGACATTTTTATAATTTAAAAAATGCAAAGGTATTAAATTTATTCTTATTTAGAATTATTCTATGTTCAAATTGTGTTGGAACATAGCCTATTTTGCTTTAGCAACACTTTTTTTAAGCCTATTTTTTTTGTATATTTGTAAAGCAAATGACTAATTAAAGCATTTCCATCTGTCTTTCTGCTACTTACAGCACTTTTGAGATATTTTGAAATTATTTAAAATTATTTCTTTTTATTTAGATAATATAAAGGTTCTAAATTAAGTTACCATGAATAAAATTAAGACATTAGAGAAGGTCGCGATCAGTGTAAAATCTTTCAAAATACTAAATCAACTTTTAGTTGAAAACCCAAAACTCGACCAAATCATAAGAAAAGCACATTATAAATCAGAAGCACTTTTGGAAATTAAACATTGGGTTCTTCAATATTTTAAATCACATCCAAATGCATATCAATACTATAAAACATCAGCATGCGAAACCAAGCACTATAAAAAACTAAATTGGCGAGATATTGCTGCAATTCGGCTATTAGATTATATAGACAATGCCGGGCAAAGGTATAATGATTTAAACCTAAGAGGTGAAATGGTTGGTAGCAACCCTATTAAATACCTTTGGATGGCGGTAAAATATGGAACAGGAGGTGCCAAAGAAGATTTTTTCCTGGACATGCTCTATCTTTTTCGTCAATTTAGTGGTAAAACCCAAATTAGCAATAAAAATGAATTACTGAATGAATGGATGAATCGGCATCCTTCGGGCTTAGATCCCAGAATGATCAAAATAAGAGATAAAAACAGGGACCGAATCATCCATATTCTTATTGAAAAAATTGATGAAGGGGAAATAACAAGCACTAATTATTATTTTGAGCCAGGCATGTCTTCGGAGCAAAAATACCTGAGGATGATGCAATGGTGGGACGATCGCAAGTTTCATCTTAGATTTGCAATCCGTTCGCCTAAATTACTGAATGAATTACTGGCTTCCTCCCTTGATCCAGAGACAATGGACCTACTAAATAAAGCTCATGATACAGGAATTCCATTTTTTATTAACCCGTATTATCTAAGCTTATTAAATGTAAACGAACCGGGATTTGCTCCTGGAGCAGATATGGCAATTCGAGATTACATGATTTACAGTAAAGAATTAACCGAAGAATTTGGGCATTTGGTAGCTTGGGAACATGAAGACATCGTACAACCCGGCAAACCCAATGTCGCAGGTTGGATTTTACCTTCCTCACATAATGTGCACCGAAGATATCCTGAAGTGGCAATACTCATTCCTGACACCGTCGGAAGGGCATGTGGAGGACTCTGTGTTTCATGTCAAAGAATGTATGATTTCCAAGCAGGGAATTTAAATTTTAATCTGGATAAACTTAGGCCCAATGAGGCATGGCCGCAGAAACTAGCACGATTATTAGAATATTTTGAAGAAGATTCACAATTAAGGGATATTTTGATAACAGGTGGCGATGCCTTAATGAGTACAGATATATCCTTACAAAAAATTCTGGATGAAATTTACTTAATGGCAATCAGAAAAAATGAAGCAAATTTAAAACGAAAGGATGGTGAAAAATTTGCAGAAATGATTCGAGTACGCCTTGGTACCAGGCTCCCTGTTTATTTGCCACAACGTATTACACCTGAATTGACTGCCATCCTTAAAGACTTTAAAGAAAAAGCATGTAAAATCGGGATAAAGCAATTTTTTATCCAGACTCACTTTCAAACCGCCATGGAAGTAACACCCGAAGCAAAAATTGCAATTGAACGTCTGATTTCTGCCGGTTGGACCGTTACCAATCAAATGGTATTTACAGTGGCTTCATCACGCAGAGGACATACTGCAAAGCTCAGGAAAGTATTAAGTGATATTGGGGTAATACCTTACTATACTTTTGGAGTGAAGGGATACATGGAAAACTTTCATAATTTCACAACTAATGCGCGTCTAATGCAGGAACAGATTGAAGAGAAACAAATTGGAAGATTACCAATTGATTTCTATACTACCAATGAAAAGGTAAATATAGGTTCTGATGATATCGTCAGAAATATTCATGCATTGAAAAAGGCTGGTAATATCCCTTTTTTAGCCACAGATCGCAGTGTCCTGAATCTTCCAGGTATTGGAAAAAGTCTAAATTACCGAACCATTGGGATAACACGCGATGGCCGCAGAATCCTTCAATTTGAGCACGATCGTAACAGAAAACACAGCCCGATAGTCAATCAAATGGAAAAAGTGATTATTATTGAATCAAAGTCTGTTGCACAATACCTCAGACAGCTTGAGAAAATGGGTGAACAAGTGAATGAATATGAGAGTATTTATGGATACTCTCTGGGGGTCACAGATCCAATTAATCCTTTATACAAGTACCCGGATTATAACTATAAAGTAACTGATATAGTGACAAACTTCACCAAAGAAAAATTTAATGAGGATATTGACGATACCTAAATTTAAAATTGAAATTAATTATACTGAGTCATTGCCATCAGGCAGCTGTTTAAAAAAGCTTTCATATTCAGGATAGTGAAAATTCTTTTTTGCAATTTCAAGCGGAAATACAATAAATTTAGCTACAGTTTCTGAGCAAAGCTGATCTTCAGAATCGAATAATTGCACATGCACTTTTGCTACATTTTTATAAAAATCATCAATCTTAGCTTTCAATTTGATTTTGCCCTTATCACAAAAAACGGGATGTTTGTATTTGGTTTCCAATCTCGAAGTTAATCCAGAAGATTTAAGTTTGATTTGAATGCACCAGCTTGAAATTTCATCCATCAATGTCGCATGAATACCTCCATGTAACACATTGTGATATCCTTGAAATTCAGGTCGGGGTTGCCATTCAGAAACCACAAAATCTCCTTCTTCATAAAAAGACATTTGCAATCCTATTAAATTGTGTTTAGAACAGGCAAAGCACTTATGTTCCTCAAATTTATCATACGGATTTAAGATTAATCTTTTCATCATAATAAAATTATTTTTTAAGGGATGATGCCCGCCTGAACGAATATATTCGGGCATGGGTGTTTCATAAGTCTATAATATTACTTTTCAATAACTCCGTTTAAATCAAATGCGCTGGCCGAGGTTACGCGAACATGATAGAATTCACCAATTTTGCATTGATTATTTTCTTTTAATATAAGAACTTCGTTGTCAACTTCAGGTGAATCATATTCCGTCCTGCCAACAAAAAAATTGCCTTCCACACGGTCAATAAGAGTTTTGAAAACCTTTCCTATTTTATTCTGATTTAATTCGAATGAAATTTGCTCCTGAATTTCCATAAGTTCTTCCATTCTGTCATTTTTCGTTTGATCATCTATATTGTCTTCCAATCGGTGAGCACGCGTATCTTCTTCGTGAGAATAGGTAAAAACTCCCAATCTTTCAAATTTTGTTTTTTTCACAAACTCAAGCAGTTTTTCAAAATCCTCTCTGGTTTCATTCGGAAAACCAACAATGAATGTTGTACGAAATGAAACATCAGGAATTTCAATCCGGATTTTTGTAATTAAATCTTCTATCTGATTTGGAGAACTCCATCTGCGCATGGCTTTAAGAATAGGTGCGCTAATGTGTTGAAGCGGGATATCGATATAATTACAGATATTCTTTCTGTTTTTAATAACTTCAAGAAGCTCAAAAGGAAAATCTGTTGGATAAGTGTAGTGCAATCTAATCCATTCCAAATCCGGAATATCAGCCAATTCGTTTAAAAGTTGAGGAAGCTTTCTCTCGTGATATAAATCCAGTCCATAATAAGTCAAATCCTGAGCAATTAAAATCAGCTCTTTAACCCCATTCTTGACCAGCAATTTTGCTTCATGTATAACTTCTTCAACAGGTTTTGACTTATGCTTACCTCGAATGAGCGGAATAGCACAAAAAGAGCAAGTACGGTCACATCCTTCAGAAATTTTTAAATAAGCAAAATGTTTAGGTGTAGTTTGTAATCGCTCACCTACCAATTCTTTTTTGTACTTGGCACCTAAATCTTTAATGATTAAAGGAATATCATTTACGCCATAATAGCCATCCACTTCTGTCATTTCAGCCGACAACTCTTTTTTGTAACGCTGGCTTAAACAACCCATCACATATACAGCTTTTACCAATCCCGCTCTTTTAGCTTCAAGGTATTGCAATATGGTATCGATTGATTCTTGTTTAGCATCAGCAATAAAGCCACAGGTATTGATAACAGCTACCTCTGAAGGATCGTTGGAATTATGAGAAACAGATAGATCGTTCATTTGCAATTGTTTCATTAAATGCTCTGAATCAACGAGATTTTTTGAACAACCAAGTGTAACGATATTTATTTTAGTGGGTTTTATTTGGGTTTTCAAATATTACTTATTAAAAAGTGTATTGACATATTCATAGCGATCAAATAGTTGTAAATCTTCCATTTGTTCGCCTATGCCTATGTATTTTACCGGAATCTTAAATTCATCCGAAATTCCTATTGCAACTCCTCCCTTTGCTGTTCCATCAAGTTTTGTTAAAGCTAATGCGTTGACTTCGGTAGCGGCCGTGAACTGTCTGGCTTGTTCTATTGCATTTTGACCGGTTGATGCATCGAGTATCAATAAAATTTCGTGAGGAGCATCAGGGATGACCTTTTGCATTACATTCTTGATTTTAGACAACTCATTCATTAAATTAATTTTATTATGCAATCTTCCAGCTGTATCAATAATCACCACATCAATATTGTTTGCAACGGCCGACTTAAGCGTATCAAAAGCAACAGAAGCAGGATCTGCTCCCATACCCTGACTTACAATTGGTACTCCAACCCTTTCGGACCAAATTTTTAATTGATCAACAGCCGCTGCCCTAAAAGTATCAGCAGCACCCAGAACAACTGTTTTTCCGGCCAATTTAAATTGATGTGCTAATTTCCCGATTGTTGTGGTTTTACCAACACCATTCACTCCAACAACCATAATCACATAGGGTGTTTTTATCCCTTTTAAATCAAAGCCAGTAGCCTCACCTTGAACATTTTCTTTTAGTAATGCAGCAATCTCCTCTTTTAAAATTTTATTTAATTCAGAAGTTCCGAGGTATTTATCACGACCAATTCGTTCTTCAATTCTGGCAATTATTTTAAGTGTGGTACCAACTCCAACATCCGAAGTTACCAATACTTCTTCCAGATTATCCAGAACTTCATCGTCAACTTTTGACTTGCCAACAATCGCTTTGGATATTTTAGAAAAAACACTTTCTCTTGTTTTTTCTAAACCCTTATCCAGGTTAGGTTTATTATTTTCTTTTGAAAAAAAACTAAATACGCTCATTGCTTTATTTATTTTAAAAAAAAAGCTTCTTCCTATTCGGAAAAAGCTTCTTCATATCATTAGTAATGATCACTTATTTTTTCAAGAATTCTTTTACCTGGTCGTTCGGAACAATAGTATCTTTAAAGGTATATGCACCTGTTTTTGGAGATTTTACCATTCTGATAACTTTGGCGAAATCTTTACCTGCCGATTGTAAACTTGCAACTACTTTCTTAGCCATAACTTATATTATTTAATTTCTTTATGAACAGTCATTTTTTTCAAGATCGGATTGAATTTTTTCAATTCAAGTCGTTCAGGAGTATTTTTTTTATTTTTGGTTGAAATGTATCTTGATGTGCCTGGCATACCGCTTGCTTTATGCTCTGTGCACTCTAAGATAATCTGTCCTCTTGCGTCTTTACTCTTCTTTGCCATTTTTAACTAATTATTTTTTCGGACTGCAAAATTATTAATTATCAAAATAATATCCTAGTATTAAATCTATTTTTTTGCAATACTTCTGTTTAAATATTGTTGTTGTACAAATTATTACGTAATAAATGATCAACCAGCACCAATGCTGCCATCGACTCAACGATTGGCACGGCTCTTGGAACAACGCATGGATCATGTCGGCCTTCCGCTTTAAAATCAACATTTTCACCTGTTTTATTAACGGTTTGTTGGTTTTTCATAATAGTAGCTACAGGTTTAAATGCTACATTAAAATAGATTCGCTCTCCATTAGAAATTCCGCCCTGTATACCTCCGGAAAAATTTGATTTGGCAACAATTTTTCCATCTTCATTTCGCAATGAATCATTTAGTTGAGAACCACGCATTGCTGAACTCTTAAATCCATGACCAAATTCAAAACCCTTGACAGCATTGATGCTTAACATGGCTTTGCCAAGATCGGCATGCAATTTATCAAAAACAGGCTCACCAAGACCGACCGGACAATTTTCAATGATACAACTAACGATGCCTCCGATTGAATCACCCTCTTTTTTGAGTTGTTGAACCAAGGCTATCATTTTCTCAGATGAACTTACATCCGGACATCTAACCATTGATTTTTCAATATTCTCAAAGGAAATTAATACTGAATCATATTCCATTGATAATGATCCAATTTGTGACACATAGGCCAACACTTCAATCTTATATTTTTTTAAAATCAATTTTGCGATAGAACCTGCTACAACCCTGGTTGCTGTTTCTCTGGCAGAAGATCGCCCTCCCCCTCTGTGATCGCGCACCCCATATTTTTTATCATAGGTATAATCAGCATGTGACGGACGATATACATTTTTCAGATGATCATAATCCTTTGATTGTTGATCTTTATTTTTTATGACGAATCCTATGGGAGTTCCTGTGGTCTTTCCTTCAAAAATGCCTGATAAAAACTCAACGATATCATCTTCCGAACGCGGACTTGTTATATCCGACTGACCAGGTTTTCGGCGATTTAGTTCTGATTGAACATAATCAAGATCAATTATAATACCGGAGGGGCATCCATCAATAATACCTCCAATGGCAGTTCCATGAGATTCACCAAAAGAAGTAAATGAAAATATTTTACCGAAAGTATTGCCTGCCATTTATTTTTTAAAACAATTTCCTGAATAAAACTTAACCAATGTCTGTACTATTAAGCACCTTAAGTTTTGACTCCATCAAAGCTAAATCGTTTTTTGCACATTCAATTTTTTTCTCAAATTCAGCCTTTAGTATATTTGCATTTTTCGAATTAGCCAGGAATCCAACATTATTCTCCCATAAATTTATATCTTCCTTCATCTTACTTATCTTATTTGAAAGAAAGCTACGTTCTTTATAAATCATATTTCGAGTAGCAGGGCTATCGCTCAAATTTTCAATTTTTGATTTATAATTAATGGTATTAATCTCAGTCTGATTAATTTTCAAATGCTCAAGATGTGCATTGATGGCTTTTCGGAACTCTGCTTGAAGTTTTTCTTTTTCTTTAATCGGAACATGGCCTATTTGCATCCATTCTCTCTGGAAATCTTTAAAAACAACAAGATTTTGCTTTTTATCTGCACCAAAACTATAGTTCTTGATTTTTTGAATCAATTCAATTTTTTGATTCAAATTTGCTTCTTCATGAACATGAATATTTGAATAATAATTAGCTTTTTTAGTGAAAAAATCATCGCAAGCTGCTCTAAACCTTTTCCATACTTTATCTGAATATTTTTTAGGTACGGGGCCTAAAGTTTTCCATTCTTTTTGAAGATTAATCAGATCGTCAGTAGTTTTTTTCCAATCTTCACTATCTCTTAGGCTTTCAGCCTGCAAACATAAATCGAGTTTTTTATTATAGTTGTTTAACTGTTGTTCTTTTAACTTTGAGTAAAAATCTTTTTTTATTTCAAAGAAACCGTTTAATAATGATTTAAACCGCTTCCAAACTTCATCATTAACTTTTTTGGGAGCCGGTCCTATCGATTTCCATTCTTCGAGAAGTTTATTAACTTTATCTGTTTGGTCCTGCCATTCTTTCAAAGTATTCGATTCTGTTTCCAGTAATTCTTCTGCTTGTTCGCACAAGACCAACTTGGCTTCGAGATTTTTGGTTTGTTCTTCATGCAAATCACCATAAAACTCTCTGCGGCGCTCATTAATTTTATCACTTGCTTGCTTAAATCTTTCCCAAATATCATCTTTAACATCCATTGGTACCGGACCAATTTTTTTCCATTGTTCATGGAAATTCTGCAGTTCTTTGAATGATTTAGTGATGGAAGGATCAATTAACAATTCTTCTGTTTTCTCGCAAATCTCAACTTTGAGTTCCAGATTTTTTCGTAAATCCAAATCTCGCAATTCTTTATTAATCTTAACTTTATCAAAAAACATTTCGACCAAGAAATGATAACTTTGCCATAAGTTGTTAATTTCAGCTTGCGGTACGATACCAATTTCTTTCCACCGTTCCTGCAAAATCTTAAATTCATCGTAAGTCTTTTTCAGTGTTTCTTCTGAATTGTTTAAAACTTTAAGTTCTTCAAGAATCTGCTTTTTCAATTCAAGATTTTGGAGTTTTAGTTCCTCCTGTGATTTATTAAATTTGGCCTTATTTTGCTTGTAAATATCAAATAGGGCTTTGAATTTTTCTTCAACAACATCCAGATCAGTCACGTATTCTTCAATATTACCCCCTGCCGCAACAAATTCTTCACGTTTTTTCTCACGTTCAATTTTATTCTCACGCAAAAAAGCAACTTTAAGAGAAGTGATTTTCTTTTTAATCAAAGAGATGTTTGTTTCATTCACTATTTCTGCAAGTGCCTCTACTATCTGCTCACGTGAATATGAATCTATATCAACATCATCATAACTGATTTCTGTATGATTATCTTCATCCTCGACAGGTACAGATTTTTCTGTTTTGATTTTCTCAACCGATTTCTTTTTATTTTTTTGACTCTCACCGGAGTTTAATGAAGTAACAGATCCTTCAACACCCATTTGATCCAAATCTGATGCAGGATCATCTATATTTTTATCATTTAAAGTTTCTTCTACTGATGCTATTTCCGGGGAAGGAATGACCTCATTATCTAGGTCATGAGCTGTTGAATTTACTGATGGAACATCTGTATCAACTTGATTTTCATCAGGAAGAGAAAGTTTATTTTCATCCATTTCTCTTTCTACTTGGTCGATCAACTCTGCCGGTTGATTTTCAGTAATTTCGATTTCTACTGCATCCTTTTCAGGTAGTGACTTTTCATTTTTCATAATTTCTGTTTTTAACAGTTGTAGAATTCGTTTCCCCTTAAATGTTGAAAACGATGATGTTCAAAATAATACATATAAACAATAGAGTTCATCACATTTGAATTTCTTCAAATCACAATGATTGGCTCAAGATCAGTTGCAAAAATAACAATTAATTGGAATTCTTCACTTTCTCATGAATTTTTATTTTCAAAAAACTTAGCTCCTGCAATTCTCAATTGTTAATCAAAACCATTGATCTAACAGTGCTATTTAAATGCGTAATTCCTGAATCAGTTCTTTTAAATTGAATGTGGGAAAATAATATTATTCTAATCCAAATTTATTAAACAGAATAAAGCCAATATTAAACATCACGGAAAATGAATCCTTTCGTTTCTCATAATAGTTCAAAGCCAAACTCATAGGCCCGATTCGGGTTTGGTAAACTAAAGATGCAGAAGCAATATATGAATTGTTTTTAAACTCATCCCCGTAATAAGCCAGTAAGCTTTCCGGGTCAGCAAATATTTGTTTAAAGGGTTGGAAAAAATACAATTCGGTTCTAAAATCTAAGGATTTGGTTATTGAAAAAATTTCTTTAACACCAAGTGCTATATAATTATGGGCCCTATATCCGGGTAAAAACATTGTAGAACTTTCGAGTGTAGGTTGAAATTGCTGTGCCATCAGAATAGTTGCAGTATAGTTGTTGAAAAACTTTTTATTGGAAAAGTACAATTCTGCATAAATACCGGTTTTTATATCTGCAAGGGCATTAAAATAACTTTCGGAAATTGCCCTGAATTGCCAATACTGATGCAAGCCTGAATATAAATGCCTTGCTTGTGAAGTAGAACCTGGAACATGTTTTTCTTCGCCTATGACATACTGTAATGACAAATAATGCTTTGCACCAGTTGTTGGGTACTGTTTTCTGTTCAATGTATTGTATTCAAATCGCATGAATGGCGATGTAAAAAGAAAACTGGTACGATCTGTTGTATCACTGCGCAAAAAATAATTGGTCTGATAATAATCATCTGCAAGTTTCCCAGTTGTCAGGCCTGAGCTTAAACGTGAACGATTTGTGATAGGAATACCAAACTCAACCTCTCCATAATACTCACTTTTCAATAGGTATGATGGCGTTTTATCCTCCACAAAATAGGTTGTATTTTTAAAATAATCGCGATAATGTAATACGTATGAAGCCTGCAAATAATAAGGCAGTCTGGAAGGATAATCAATTCGTGCATTCAACCTGAGCCCGCTATAAAAGCGCCCGAAATATAAACCCATATTATAGTTTGACGATGTAATGCCAAAATGATTGTATTGTAATCCGATGTATGCTTCATTCACCGACTTAGATGAAATGTTGCCACCGAAATCGGCCATAAAATCACTCGCCTTTTTTACCTGAAAATTGAGATGATAAGAGGAGGAAACTGAATCGTACAACAAAGCCGGATAAATTGAGGTTATATTATTGTCGGCCAGAAGCTTATAATACTCCCATTTCAAATCATTCATATTTAAATACTTTTGCTTACGTTTGATGTGCCTATTTACAAAAGTAGACTGGTAAATATTACAGCCTTCAATTTGAATTGATTCTATAGCTATTGGAGGAATTTTATTATGGAAATTCAGTCGTTTTTGAAATAATTCTTTTGGATCTGATTTGCGACTAACTAACGATTTGATAGTATCAATTTTATTCATCGTGTGAATATAACCACTATCAATGTATTCTTTTGCCCTGCTAAAATCGGTTAAATTCATGCTCCCTAAATCTGGTTCAATAATTATTCCTTTGCCGGGAATATTAGAATAATCGGTCTTTGACATTAACATGTTTTGCAACTGAGAGATAATATCATCTTCTTGCGGAGGTGCGAAATTACTTGAAGCTTTACTGCCAATAATAATATCAGGGGAAAAATCATTATAGGCAACATCAACCGGAAAATTATTGTACATTCCACCATCAAACAACAATTTACCATTTACCCTGATGGGCGAAAAATAAAATGGTACCGACATTGACGCCCGAATGGCTTCTCCCAATTGCCCATCTTTCATGATTACTGATTCACTGGCTTCAATGTCAGTTGTAACACACCTGAAAGGGACGAACAAATTGTTAAAGTCATACTTTGAAGCTGCACTTGGGCCTGCAAATAATTCCATAATAGTAATATCCATCTCATCGGTAGGTACAAGATTTAATGGGATTTTTGAGCGAAATCGTTTATCATAATGGATTGGTAAACTAATCCAGGATGGATTATCAGGTTTCTTTTTGAAAAAGAACTGATTTTTAATATCCAATTCACCGGAAGCCCATCGAATAAATTCTCTTGAGGTCAGCAAAGTTTCGATTTCAGCAGGAGAATAACCACTGGCATACAAGCCACCAACCACGGCACCCATTGAAGTACCGGCTATATAGTCAATTGGGATATTGTTTTCTTCAAGTGCCCTTAATACGCCTACATGTGATAAGCCTTTAGCTCCTCCCCCGCTCAAAACAATTGCCACCTTCTGTGCGAACACAGGATTAATTCCAAATAAAACAATGGATATTACGATTAAAAAATATGTGAATTTCAGTCTTGGCATTGAAAAATCTAACGTATCTAATAACTTATAAATTTAGGCAATATTATATTCAAAAAAAGAGTCCTGCTCACCACAGGACTCTTTTTTTTTATCATTCATTGATTAAACTTTTCCGAGTGCCTGATCGAGATCCTTAATAATATCCTCAACATCTTCAATTCCAACAGATAACCTCACCAATTCATCTGTGATTCCTGCTTTTTCTTTTCCTTCTTTAGTCAATTTAGAATGTGTCATTGATGCGGGATGCTGAATAAGTGTTTCAATTCCACCCAGAGAAACAGCTAATAAAGCCAACTGAACATTATTCATCATAGCTTCACCGGCTTTAAAACCACCTTTCAGGCCAAAACTTATCATTGCACCCGGTCCCGACATTTGACGTAATCCTAAATCATATTGAGGATGAGATTTTAATCCGGGATAATTTATCCATGCTACTTTTGGATGATTCTCAAGATAATCGGCCACTTTAATACAATTCTCCTGCGCTCTTTCAATACGTATTGCCAATGTTTTCAATCCCCGTCGGGTTAGAAAGGCTTGGTTTGGGTCCATATTACATCCTAAATTAATCATGATCGGACGCAATTTTTTGAAATCGGCTTCTGTTTTGGTTACGATCATTCCTGCAACAATGTCAGCGTGACCATTAATAAATTTGGTCATCGAATGTAAAACGATATCAGCCCCTAAATCCAAAGGTTTTTGTAAATATGGGCTACAAAAAGTATTATCAACACATACAGGAATATTTCTTTTGTGTGCAATTTTGCATACAGCGACAATGTCGGTTATCTGCATCGTTGGATTGGCAGGAGTTTCAAGATAAATAAGTTTTGTATTATCCTGAATTGCATTTTCAATCTCCGATAAATCAGCAGTATTAACAAACGTTGCTTCAACACCAAATCGTGGATAGATAGTTTCCAATACACTTCTGGACGGACCATACACTGCTTGCGTACAAACCACATGTGATCCCTGTCCCAAATAAGCCATATAAACCGTATTGACTGCACCCATTCCGGAACTTGTAGCAATTCCACCAAAACCATTTTCCAGATCGGCCACGGTTCGCTCTAAATCCATAATAGTAGGATTCCCTATTCGGGTATAAATATAGCCATCACTTTCACCGGTGAAACATTTTGCTCCATGAGCAGCACTTTCGAAACTGAAAGTTGAAGTTTGATAAATAGGAGTCACTGCGCTACCCAAGGGATCTTTGATACCACCTGAATGAATTAACTTGGAATTAAAACCCGCCTCTTTTAAGTTCATTTTATGTATTTTTGATTTTGTAATTATTAACTTCACAAAGATAATTTTTATATTCATAAGTAACATCTACATATCTTGATAAATATGACTTATTTACTTTCAAAATCGCTAAAAAATGGTAGAATTTCCGAAAAGATGTAATTGGCCCTCCGATGATAAATTAATGATAAAATATCATGACGAAGAATGGGGAATACCTTTGCATGACGATGATAAACTGTTCGAGTTTATTGTTTTAGACGGATTTCAGGCAGGATTGAGTTGGAAAACAATTCTTCATAAAAGAGAAAATTTCAGATTGGCATTTGATCATTTTGATGCTAAATTAATAAGTACCTATTCTGAAGAAAAAGTTGGTGATCTTATGGAAAACTCAGGAATAATCCGCAACAAACTAAAAATCAGGGCTACAATAAGCAATGCGGTCGCTTTTTTGGAAACTCAAAAGAAATTTGGAAGCTTTGATAAATACATTTGGCAATTTACAAATTATAAAACCATCGATAATAAGCTTTATTCATTAAAAGAGATGCCCGTAACATCAACTGAATCGGATGCAATGAGTAAAGACCTTAAAAAGCGTGGTTTTAAATTTGTCGGATCAACAATATGTTATGCTTTTATGCAAGCCGCTGGAATGGTAAACGATCATACTATCGACTGTTTTAGATATAAACGACTATAAAACTAAGGGGTTTCACTTTAAAGTGAAACCCCTTAGGGAAATTTTAGTTTTTGTTAAAAAGGCCAGAAATTATTATCGTTCCAAATTTCTTCTTTTAAATCTTCATTCAATCGGTGGAGCAAATGATGATGGGTTTTTTCCCAATCAGCTAACATCTGATACATTTCTTTTTCATTTTTATCTGTAGCATCTTTGGCCCGACCTGAATAAACTTCTATGGCTTTGTTTTCAAAATCAATGGCAGCAGAAATAGCGGCGGCCTCAAAACTGGCGGCACTAATTTGCTTTTTAATTTCTTCGGTCAATATCTGAACTGCTTCAGTGTCGTCAATATGAACATTTGGTTCATTCTTTATAAACTCATTATATTTTTTATAACTGGCAAACTGGCGTGATAAAAAATCAATATGTTCATCTTCTTCTTCGGCCATCATGGTGAAGATTTTTTTTACGGCAGCACTTTGCGTTTGTTTCGCGATTGTTGAATAAAAAGCCTTCCCTTTTCTTTCAAGTAATATGGCAGTCTTCAGTATTTCTATTGCAGCATTTTCTTCCATTTTGCTTTGTATTTTTTATTATAGAACAAATAAAGTTTCAATGACAAATATAATTGAAATAGGGCAGAAATAAATATATTTGTATTAAATCTAAATAACATTCCGTTGAATCCTGAAATCAAAAATAAATTAATTCGGTTATTTGAAGACTGGTCAAAAGAAAAAGCCAGTTCTATAATTCAGCTTGACCCATCGGGTTCCGAACGTAATTATTTCCGAATTAAATCGGCTAACAAAGTTGCATTGGGTGTTTATCACGTGGATGAGAAAGAAAATAAGGCTTTTATTTCTTTCTCCGAAACTTTTACTAAATTAAATTTCAACACCCCTAAAATATATGCTTCTCGATTGGTTGACCATATTTATTTAATTGAAGATTTTGGCGATCTCAACCTATTTTCAATTGTACTAAATGAAGGCCAAAACCTATCAGAAGATACAAAATTACTGTACAAAAAGAGTTTGAAGGCATTATTCGAATTCCAAACAAAAGCAGTAAATCACATTGATTTCAGTAAATGCACACCACGATCTAGTCTTGATAAACAATCGCTTATCTGGGATTTGAATTATTTTAAATATTATTTTTTAAAACCACAAAAAATTGAATTTGACGAACAACTGCTTGAAAATGATTTTCAAACCTTTAGTGATTATTTATTAGATGCTGATCAAAACTATTTCGTTTACCGCGATTTTCAATCACGAAATATCATAATTCGTGATCATGAACCTTATTTTATAGATTATCAAGGTGGGCGGATGGGGCCACTTCAATATGACGTTGCTTCCCTCCTATTTCAGGTAAAAGCAAATTTATCACCGGAAACCCGGGCAGCCTTGCTGGATTATTATCTTGATCTTCTACCAGAGAAAAAAGACATTGTTGCTTTTAAAAAACATTTCTACCCTTATGTTCTGATCAGGATTTGTCAGGTTTTAGGGGCTTACGGATTTAGAGGATTAATTGAGAGAAAAGCACATTTTATACAAAGCATTCCCTATGCTGTGTCAACACTTAAATGGTTGCTTGATCAATTGAAAATGGACATCAAAATACCGGAATTAAGTCGGGTACTTAAAAAAGTCACACAACTAACATTCAACGCACCAAAAAATAAAAAACCCGGATTAACCATTCATTTGAACAGCTTTGCCTACAAAGCCGGAATTCCGATAGATTACAGCGGTCATGGTGAAGGTTTTGTTTTTGATTGCAGATCGTTGCCTAATCCCGGAAGGTTAAAAGAATACCGCCATCTTACAGGCATAGATGAGCCCGTGCGAACATATTTACAAGAATATGAGGAAGCTCATGATTTCCTGAAGCATGTCATTCAAATTATTGAACCGGCAATTCTCAAATTTCAGGAAAGAAAGTTCACTGATTTATCAATAAACTTTGGATGTACCGGAGGTCAGCACCGATCAGTTTTTATGGCCGAAAACATCAATAAATATTTAAAATCTTCTTTTCAACTAAATATTGAACTAAATCATACACAAAAAGAGAACTGGATTACGACCGACTAAAACTTTAGAAAAATGGGTAAAAAGATGTGCAAATCAAAAAAAGATGGGTTAGGACAAAAAGTGAAGCATCCGATATTTGAATGCAACAGTTGCGGCGAACTGGCAGTTAAAGAAAAGCATCTTTGCAAACCCCAGAAACAATAAAACACAAAGTTGATGAAAGGGATGATTTTTGCGGCAGGACTAGGTACTCGATTAATGCCTCTTACTGCAAATAAACCAAAAGCGCTTATCGAATATAAAGGCAAAACTTTGCTTCAGCATGCCATTGAAAAATTAACCGAAGCCGGTATTGATGATATAATCGTTAATGTTCATCATTTTGCTGATCAGATAATCAAATTCGTGACTAAACATAATTTTGATGCTGAAATCACAATATCCGACGAAAGGGATGCATTATTGGATACCGGAGGCGGATTAAAAAAAGCTGCCTGGTTTTTTGACAAAAGTCCATTTTTAGCATACAATGTTGACATTATTTCGAACATCAAAATTGATGAATTAATAAAAGTGCATTCAGCCAGCAAAGCAATAGCAACTTTGGCTGTAAAAGAAAGAGAATCGTCAAGAAAATTAATGTTCGATGAAAATTTTCGATTATGTGGATGGGCAAATTTATGCACTAATAAAAACATTGTCACAATGGAATCGGCTATTGTTCATGAATATGCTTTTAGCGGAATACAAATTCTGGATCCTGAGATTTTCAAATACATGCCGGCTAAAAGGAAATTCTCGGTTATTGAATTATACCTAAATTTGGCATCAACTAAGATAATTTCAGGTTATCTCGACCAACAGGACTTTTGGCTTGATCTTGGACGCCCTGAGCATTTAAACCAATAATTTAAAAAGTAAATTAATGAAATCTTTTCTGGAAAGAGTTGCCGAACACCTGATCGAACACTATCCTGATCGTATTTCAAACATTTGCATTGTACTTTCCAATCGACGTGCCAGTTTGTTTTTAAAAAAATACCTTGCCGAACTTTTAGGCAAAACAAGCTGGGGACCGAATATTTTTTCAATTGAAGATTTCATTCAGGAACTTTCGGAATATCAAAGCATCAACACATTAAAAACAACCTTTGAGCTTTATGAAGTTCATAAAACAATTGAAGGGAAGCATGCACAAGGCTTTGATGAATTTTATAAATGGGGCAGCATTCTGGTTCAAGATTTCAACGAAGTTGATTTACATATGGTAGATGCAGAGCGGATGTACAATTACTTATCCGAAGTAAAATCGTTGGCAGAGTGGAACCTGGAAATTGAAAATTTGAGTTCTTTTCAGAATAACTATCTGAAGTTTTTTAATTCGCTCAAAACATATTACATCCTACTCAATGAAAGATTAAATAAGCGTAAATTGGCTTATAACGGCAAATTATTTCGCCATGTTGCCGAAAATATTGAAGCACGATCAAAATCGCTTGAGTGGGATCAAATTTTATTTGCGGGTTTCAATGCCTTAAGCCTCGCCGAAGAAAAAATTCTTTTTTCTTTAAAAGAATTGGGATCAGCAGATTTTTTATGGGATGTTGATGATTATTACTTAAATCACACGAATTTTGGAGTAAAACATGAGGCAGGATTATTTTTCAGGAAATATTTTGAAAACCAGAAGGAAAGTGAAATCAGTTGGGTTGATCAAAATTTAAAGAACGACAAAAAGGATATCCAAATTTATGGTATCCCAAAACAAATAGGTCAGGCAAAATTTTGTGGACAATTATTGCAGCAGGACTCCCATTTTTTAACCGCAAAACATAAATCAGCCATCATTCTGGCAGATGAAAACTTACTCATTCCGGTTTTAAATTCAATTCCCTCAACTTGCACTGAATTGAATGTTACTATGGGTTTGCCACTTTCAAGTAGCCCACTCTTCGGCTTTTTCAATCAATTGTTTAAAATGCAGTTGTATGCCGAAAATAAAAAAAAGATGCTGAACCTATCTGATCCACTTTTCAGATATTCGGATATTTCAAAATGCTTAAGGCATTCAGTAATAAGTAATCTCTCTGATCAACTTTTTAATGGTCCAAAAATTTCAATTCAGCATATCCTCACTCAAATCAAAATAACTGGCCAGCTTGATTTTAAAAGTGAAGATTTATTAAAAGCTTTTAAAGCCGAAAATTACAAGAAAACATTTTTGACCATCACTTTTAAAGACTGGAAAGATAATCCTGTTATAGCTATTCAATGTTTTCAAGGCGTCATTGAAATATTCAGAGATGCTACGATCAACAAGCAGCTTGCTGATCAAATTGATTTAAAAATTGAGCTCGAATTACTCTACCAGTTTTCAATTCTGTTTAATAAAATTGAAGGATTTATTAGTGAATACGGCTCTATAAATACGATTAAGATTTTTCATTCCATCTTTTTACAGATCTGTAGTTCTCAAAAATTACCCCTTTACGGTGAACCGTTAAAAGGCTTGCAATTAATGGGAATGCTCGAATCAAGGAATCTCGACTTTGACAATCTTATCATTCTTTCGGTGAATGAAAACATTTTACCATCTTCAGGAAAACAAAACTCTTTTATCCCTTTTGAGCTGAAACGTGAGTTTAACATACCCACCCATCGTGAAAAAAATGCCATTTTCGCTTATCATTTCTTCCGTTTGCTTCAAAGATCAAAAAACATAACACTTATTTACAATTCGCAGCCCGATCCATTAGCCGGTGGCGATAAAAGCAGATTTTTACATCAAATAATTGATGAGCTTGCACTTTATAATCCTCAAATCAGTATAGCCGAAAAAACCGTTTCATCAATCATAAAATTAAGCGCAGAACAACCTATATCAATTCCAAAAACCAAAGGAATATTTCAAAGACTTGATGAAATTTCAAAAAATGGGATTTCAGCAAGTAGCTTGAACATTTATATTCGTTGTCAACTACAATTTTATTTTAAGCAGATCGCCCAACTTGGCGAACCGGATGAAGTGAGCGACACCATTGACGCGGCAATGCTGGGAACAGTAATACATGAAGCACTGAAAAATTTCTACGTGCCTTTTATCAATAAAGTGTTAAATCCTGAAGAATTAAAAATCAATCTGAAAATGACCGACCAATATATTGTTCAGGCATTCAAAACACATTATAATCAAGGCAATACTAAATTCGGTAAAAATTTACTCATTGTTCATGTGGCCAAAGAATTATTCAGGAATTTTATTCAACACGAAATAAATGAATTTAGTAAACCTGAAGGACAAAAAACAGAAAAAATCATTACTTCGCTTGAAAAAAAATTTGCTTCTATATTAACTTTGAATTTGAATGGTGAACCCAAAGATGTTAAACTTAAAGGATTTATTGATAGAATTCAAATGGTTAACGGCATTACAGAGGTTGTTGATTACAAAACAGGTGCAATAAAACCTAAAGATTTAAAACTGGATGCATGGAACGAATTAATCTCGGACAAGAAAAATGATAAGGTTTTTCAACTATTGCTATATGCCTGGATACTAAACAAGAATGTCTCAAATCACAACGAATTTATTGCAGGAATATATCCATTAAAAAGAATTTCAAATGGCTTTATTAAAGTGCAAACACCTGATCAAAATCAAAGCACTTTGACCAGCTTCGATTTAAACGAATTTGAATTACAGCTTACTAAGTTATTGGTTGAGATTTATAATCCAAAGCTTAATTTTGAACAAACCGACGATCTAAACAACTGCTTATATTGCACTTATCGTTCAATCTGCAACAAATAAATTGAACAATTTAATGTGTATAATTATTTTTATTAATATTATAGTTAGTTTACAATTTTGTAAATTGCATATGCACAAGAAACACATACAATTGGTTTTTTCAGTTTACAAGTCAAATCAAAAAAATAACCATGGAATATAAAGAACAGTTTAATATTCTGATAGTTGACGATAGGGAAGAAAATCTACTAACGTTGGAGAGTATTCTGGAAAACCCTGAATTAAATATTGTTAAAGCCAGATCTGGAAACGAAGCACTTGGATTGATGCTGGAATACAGCTTCGCAATGGTCCTGCTTGATGTGCAAATGCCTGAAATGGACGGATTTGAAACAGCCGAATTGATGAGAAGCAATGAGCGAACAAGAAATATTCCAATCATATTTGTTACAGCCATTAGCAAACAGCGTGAACATGTTTTTAAGGGATATGAGGCCGGAGCGGTAGACTATCTTTACAAACCACTTGACCTTGAAATATTACAAAGTAAAATTAGAGCATATATAGAGTTCTTTAAACAAAAGCACACCCTCGAATTAACCACGCGTAAATTAGAAAAAACAGTCAGTGAACTTAATATCTCTAAAAAAATTGCAGAAGAAGCTACCCAGGCAAAGAGTTTATTTTTAGCAAATATGAGCCATGAAATAAGGACCCCTTTAAACGGAATTATTGGAATGGCCGACCTGGCACTGCTGGATGCAGATATATCGGAACTTCATAAAGAACGCCTTACCGACATCAAACAATCGGGTGAATCGTTATTGGATATTATCAATGAAATATTGGATATTTCAAAAATTGAAGCCGACAAACTTGAATTAGAAAAGATTGAATTTAGTTTGCGTGACGTTATCCAGAAGGTAGTCAGGATGTTATCTGTTAAAATTCATCAGGAAAAACTTGAATTTAATTGCAAAATATCACCAGATGTTCCTGATTTGCTCTATGGTGATCCCGTGCGTATCCGTCAAATTTTGATCAACTTAATTGGTAATGCCATTAAATTTACTGAAGAAGGCAGCGTAACTGTTACAGTAAAATTGGTCGAAAACCCAAGAAATAAAACTAAAATTGAATTTTCGGTTGTTGATACAGGTATTGGCATTGACGATAGCAATGTCGATCGTTTGTTTGAATCTTTCAGCCAGAACGATTCGTCAACCACACGCAAACATGGGGGAACAGGACTTGGCCTTTCAATATCTAAAATGCTTGTCGAAGCAATGGGAGGAGCAATAAATGTCAAGAGCAAACTTGGTGAGGGCAGTCATTTCTATTTCGATATCGACTTTGAAACCAGTTCTGCATCAGTTGATGAAGGTTTGAGCAAATTAGGCGAAACTGACAAAAACCACAAAATACTGGTGATCGATCAAAGTGATCAGAATAGGAAGATCATGTCAGAATTATTCGATTATATCGAAATTGACTATCAAATGGCTTCCAACATGAAAACCGCTGAAGAGTTTATCAGAAAAGGAGCTGAAAAGAATGAAAAATTTACAGCGGTATTTGTTGATTATAACATACCATTAAATGAAGACATCAATATTGCTGATGAATTAAGCAAAGTGATTCCAAATGAACCGATTCCTGAACTTGTCTTGATGACACCTATTCAATATTCATTTGATCCTGCAAAAATAAAGAAATCGGGATTTAATCAATTCCTTTCAAAACCAATTCTTCAAAAAGAGTTGAGATTAATGCTGAGTAAAATCCTCCTGAAAGGAAAGCCTGTTACTAGTCCTGCAATAGATTTGGTTAAAGTTGCCAAGGAAGAATCCAATAATAATAAGATTCATATTCTTGTTGCAGAAGATCAGGCAATCAATCAAAAAATAATAAATCAATTTCTTTCCAGAAAAGGCTATAAAGTCACCCTTGTTGAAAATGGTCAGATTGCAGTTGACAAAGTTAAAAAAGAAAAATTTGATGTTATACTCATGGATGTACAAATGCCGGTTTTGGATGGTTATGATTCGACACGTCAGATCAGAAACTTTGAGAAAGGGGGAAAAACACACATTCCAATCGTTGCCATGACCGCACATGCAATGAAAGGAGACAGAGAGAAATGTATTGCAGCAGGCATGGACTATTATATTACCAAACCTGTTAATCCGGTAGAATTATATGAAACGATTGAGAAGTACACTCATCGTTGATTATACCAATCAAAGCATTATTGTAAACTAAAAGAAGTATGTATTATCAAAACCTGAAACAAAAAATAAGGAATTTTTTTAAATCATTTTTTTATATTGGAGTTGGCAAATCCTTACTAATATGGTTTCTTGCCATTTCTTTTATTCCTCTGGCATCAGTGAGTTTTATTAATTATTTAAACTCATACCTTGGCTTAACAATAATAGCTGAAAAATCATTAATTACTACATCCCAACTTCGCATTGAATACATTGAATCTTTTTTCAAAAGCAAGGTTGACTACTTGAATATTGAAAGTACACAAAAAGAAACTATTGATTTACTATCGGCTTTAAAAATCAGCTTTGATAAAACAGTTAACAAGGGCGATTATCAGCATGCCAGTGACCGGATGTCTAAATCTGAAATATTAAAAGCAAAATATTCAGCCCAAAGTTTAAAAGAACAATTTAAGGATCTCTATCTAATCGATAAAGAAGGGAATTTGCTTTTTACCCTAAACGAAGAACCATTACTTGGAACCAATCTATTCAACTCGCTTCCTTCAAAGAGTAAATTAAAAGAAATATGTAAACAGGTTTTGATATCTTCTGAAGTGAAATTTTCTGATCTCGAGAATCACAAAAACACTTATAAAAACATATCCGGCTTTATTGCCAAATCAATTATTGATGATAAAGGGAACCTCATTGGAATCATAGCAATCAGAATTTCAGTTGATGATTTAAATTATATACTCAGGTATAATGCTGATCTGGGAGATACAGGAGAAAGTTATCTTGTCGGAGAAGATTTATTATTTCGCTCTTCTTCACGTTTTGAGGAAGATTCGGTGATTATGCATAAGCAAGCCAAGAATGTTAAAACATTGAAGTGGCTTAATTTCAAAACTCATCAGAACGACCCTCAATATCTGGCCCTTAACAAATTGGATAAGGAAGAAATAACTACTTATATGAATAACCGAGGCTATTATGTTTTGGGAATTTATCGCGACTTACCCTTTTTAAGTAAATTAGGAGTGAATTGGGTAATGGTTGAAGAAATAAAACACGATGAAGCATTCGAATATGCGAAACAATTATCCGATATTGCCAAAGTTTCATTTATCATTACGGTAATCATTGTATTTTTCGTATCGATTTTTGTCACTCGCTGGTTTGTCAATCCTATCAAAAAACTTTCGGCTTGGACAAAACAGGTTGCTGAAGGAGAATTACAACCCAAAAATATAAAAGCTCCGAAAAATGAAGTTGGTGAAATGGTCGATACCTTCAATTCACTGGTTGTTTCATTAACCAACTATGCAAATATCAGTCAGTCATCGGCCTATGGCGACTATTCAAAAGCAGTTGAAATAAGAAGTGAAAAAGATGTATTAGGAAACTCTATGCATGCCATGATAGAGAGCTTTAAAGAAGTTGTTCGCCAGGCCAATAAAATTGCCAAAGGAGATTATACTTCAGATATCAGACCCAGAAGTGAACAGGATGCACTGGGAATTTCACTCTTTGAAATGACCAGACAATTACGTATCAACTCAAAAGAAATTAAAGAACAAGATTGGCTAAAAACCGGCATCAACAAAATTGACGGCATATTAAGCGGGCAGGAGAACATTCAACAACTCACTGATGATGTCATCAATTTCTTCATCGAATATCTTGGATCGCAAATTGGTCTGCTTTATATTAAAGAAGATGGTTACCTCAATCTTTCGGCTACGTATGCCTTTAAAAAATCGGATAAAAACTTTAAAAGGTTTGAAATCGGTGAAGGGATTGTTGGTCAGGTAGCGAAAGATCAAAAACTAATTACCTTATGTGAGTCTAAAGAAATTTTGCCAAGTTTAAATCTTGCATTTGGTGAAAAAACACCGGAACACTTTATTGTTGCGCCCGTTATTTTCGAAAAACAAACAACCGGCGTAATCATCTTGGGTTCTGTTAATGAATTTACCGATATACAGCAGCAGTTTTTTAAAATGGTGCTGGATAGTGTTGCAATTTCAGTAGATTCGGTTCAATCGAGGGTACAAGTGGAACTATTACTTAAACAAACACAAGAATTAGCAGATGAATTAACTGTTCAACAAGAAGAATTAAGACAAACTAACGAAGAATTGGAGCAACAAACACAAGCACTTAAACTTTCTGAAGAAAATCTTAAAAACCAGCAAGAAGAACTGAAAGTTACAAATGAGGAACTGGAAGAACGCACCAACGATTTGGAAATACAACGAGACAATATTAAGAGTAAGAATGAAGAGTTGAAAAGGGCGCAGGAAGAAATTGAACAAAAAGCCAAAGATTTAGAAAAAGCAAGCAAATATAAGTCAGAGTTCATGGCAAATATGTCGCATGAACTGCGAACACCATTGAACAGCATTCTCGTCTTATCACATTTGCTTTCAGAAAACAAGTCTAAACATTTGAATGAAAAAGAAGTTGAGTTTGCCAAAACCATAAATTCATCCGGTTCTGATTTATTAGAGTTGATCAATGAAATACTTGATCTTTCAAAGGTTGAATCAGGGAAATTGGATTTACATATCGAAGAATTCTACTTTCATGACCTAACCGCTTTTATTCAAAGAACCTTCGGACCTTTGACCGACAGCAAAAAACTTAAATTGATCACCCAAATTCAGGATGGGGTACCGCAATTTATTAAAACCGACATCCAACGTGTATATCAAATTCTTAAAAACCTTTTCTCTAATGCCATCAAATTCACTTCCAGTGGCAGTATTACACTTAACATATATAGACCGGAGGCAGATTTTAAACCGGAGAAGAGTGGTTTAGACGCTTCCAATTCTGTGGCAATTTCAGTTATTGATACAGGTATTGGAATAAAAAATGATAAACTCGATTTAATTTTCGAAGCATTTAAACAAGCTGATGGAACTACCAGCAGAAAGTATGGTGGTACAGGTCTTGGCTTAACTATTTCCAGAAGTTTTTCAGAAATCCTTGGTGGTGAAATAATGCTTACCAGTGAATATGGCAAAGGCACAACCTTTACTTTATATCTACCTCTTGTATTTGATGAAAACAAGCATCAAAAGATGATGGAAGCAAGTGAGTTGAAATCGAACTTTTCAACAAGCAAGAAAGAACAGCCGCAGTCACAAAACAATATCATTTCATTAAAAGAACCATCCTTTAAAGATGACAGAAGCAGTATAACTGCAGGTGATAAGTTTATCCTTGTTATTGAGGATGATGAAAATTTCAGTAAAGTATTGTATGACCTTTCACATGAAAAAGGATTTAAATGCATGGTAGCCCTTGATGGTGAATCAGGTTTACATTTGGCAGAATTTCATCAGCCTAGTGCAATCATACTTGATATTGGACTGCCCGGAATTGATGGTTATGAAGTAATGGAAAGGCTTAAGGACAATACGCGAACCAGACATATACCCGTTCATTTTATTTCTGCTTCCGACAAATCGATGAAAGCCATGAAAATGGGCGCAATCGGTTATTTAACAAAGCCTGTAAGTAACAATAAACTTGATGAAGCATTCAAAAAAATAGAAACGATTATCTCAAAGCCGATCAAAAGGGTTCTTGTGGTTGAAGACGATCAAATTATGCGGACCAGTATTGTCAAACTGCTTGGAGATACAAATATTAAAATCGTTGCCGTCGATACCGCCCAAAAAGCTTATGAGCTTTTAAAAACCGAAAAATTTGATTGTCAGATTTTAGATTTAGGATTAGAAGACATGTCGGGTTTCGAATTGTTGGGAAAAATCAGAGCAGATAAAAACATTGTTGACCTACCCATTATTATTTATACCGGGAAGGACCTATCGAAAGAAGATGAAAAAAAATTGAACCTGTATGCTGATAGTATTATTTTAAAAGGAGCCCGTTCGTTCGAGCGACTACTATCGGAAACCACCCTCTTCTTGCATCAAATTGAATCAGAAATGCCGGAAAGCAAAAGAAAAATTTTACAACAGCTTCATAACAGGGAGGAAATGCTTAAAGATAAAACCATTCTTATTGTTGATGATGACATGAGAAATGTATTTGCTTTATCGAGTTTATTAGAAGAAAAAGGACTCAAAATTATAGCTGCAAAAAATGGAATGGACGGATTGGACAAATTGTCGAAAACCCCCGAGATAGATTTGGTATTAATGGACATTATGATGCCTGAAATGGATGGATATGAAGCAATGCAGGAAATCAGAAAGGATCAGAAATACAAAAAATTACCAATCATTGCATTAACGGCCAAAGCAATGAAGGAAGATCGTGAAAGATGCATTGCTGCCGGAGCAAATGATTATCTCGCAAAACCTGTAGATACTGAAAAACTATTGTCCTTACTAAGAGTTTGGCTTTATAACAAATAATG